>CAIOYU010000366.1 GCA_903862565.1 uncultured Actinomycetes bacterium
CCCGGCGGAGGCTTTCTCGTCGCCCCCCGCGTTCGGGGCGCGGTGCCGTCCCTGCGTGTCGTCGCCGTTACTCACTGGCGGTCCGAGCGCCTGAACGTGCTGTCCGGGTGCCGCGCTTCGCGGGCTTCACCGGGCGCGGAGAACCCAGGACATATGACTTGACCAGATGGTTCCAGCTGCAAGTCCGGCACACCTCCACGACGTGCACCGCGAATTCGTCGAATCGGGTGGCCAGCAGGACCAGTTCCTCGGCCGTACGCGCCGACCCGGACACCGCCCCGAGGTGATCGCCGAACACCCACGACACCAGGGTGAGCTGCTCCTTACGGCAGATCGGACACATCACCGAGCAGGGCTTGCCGTGGAACTTCGCGGCTCGCAGCAGGTACGGGTTGGCGTCGCACACCTCGGTGACACCCGTGCGGCCGGAGTACACCTCGGCCAGCAGGGAACGCCGCCGAAGGGCGTAGTCCACCACCTGTCGCTGGAGTCGCACGGAGAACAGCCTACGTCGGGGGTCAGGCGCAGGCACCGGGACTGACCAGTAACTCCTACGATCGACCCATGGCAACGGGTCAAACAGCCGGCACACGAGCCAAAGACAGCGACCGCCATGACACCTGCCAGATCCTGGACACCGCGTTGTCCGAGGGGCAGCTGTCGATGGCCGAGCACGAGCAGCGGGTCAAGTCGGCGACCAGCGCCGCAACCTTGGGCGAGCTGCGGTCTCTGGTATCCGACCTGCAGACCAGCAATGCGCCGGTGCAACTTCCCACACTTGACAGGCCCAGGCGACTCGGTGCGCGCGGCGGCTGGGGAGTGCGCGCCGCCGCCGCCGGCGTGCTCGTGCTGCTGGGCATCGGGATCGGCTGGGGGCTGTACGGCAACACCAGTTCCCCGCTGAGCCTGCGCCCGGATCCCGGGGCCCAACCCGACGGCGTGGCACCGGTGGTACTGACGCCACCGCGCCAACTGCAGTCGCTGGGCGGACTGACCGGACTGCTCGAGCAGATGCGCAACAAGTTCGGCGACACCAAGGGCTACCGGCTGGTGATCTACCCGGAGTACGCGGTGCTGGACCGGGCCGACTCCAAGGACAGCCGCCGCACGCTGAACTACACCTACCGCGGCGGGTTCGGCGACCCCAGCACCTCGACCAAGAGCAGTGACGCCACCGTGGTCGATCTCGGCAACTTCGACACCAAGGCGATCGTCGGCGTGCTGCGTGGAGCGCCGGAGACACTGAACATCAAGCCCGACGAGGTCAAGATCACCTACCTGATCATCGAGCCGAGTCGCGACATCACCGCGCCCGGCACGGTGTCCATCTCGATCTACGTGTCCAGCGAGTTCGGTGGCGGCTACATACAAGTCGGTCCAGACGGCTCTGTGAAGAACATCAACTACCCGTAAATCACCGGGACCGACCGCTGCGAACATCGCAGAGCAGCCAGTTTGGCGCCGAATATATCGCTCCGATACACTTTGCAGAAGTGTTGTGAATCAATAACGACCGATGCAACGGAGGTGAGTCGATGCTGGAACTGGCTGTCCTGGGCCTGCTGCTCGAGTCCCCGATGCACGGTTACGAACTTCGCAAGCGGCTGACCGGCCTGCTCGGAGCCTTCCGCGCGTTCTCCTACGGCTCGCTGTATCCCGCGCTGCGCCGGATGCAGGCCGACGGGCTGATCGTCGAGGATGCCGCCCCCGCAGGCACCGCGGTGCTGCGTAAGGCCCGGCGGGTCTACCAGCTCACCGATGACGGCCGGCAGCGCTTCGCCGAATTGGTCGCCGACACCGGACCGCAGAACTACACCGACGACGGATTCGGCGTCCACCTTGCGTTCTTCAACCGGACTCCCGCCGAGGCGCGCATGCGCATCCTGGAGGGACGGCGCCGGCAGGTGGAGGAGCGCAGGGAAGGTCTGCGCGATGCCGTCTCCCGGGCCAGCAATTCGTTTGACCGCTACACCCGTCAACTGCACCAGCTCGGGCTGGAATCCAGTGAGCGGGAAGTCAAATGGCTGAACGATCTGATCGCGGCAGAACGGGTGGCCCAAAGCCGACCCGATCAAGTTTGAACAACCACAACCGAATACGTATAGCCATGCACCAGTACACAGAAGTACAAGAAGGAGAAACGTCCATGACCGAGCACAACGCGCCGTCTCACGAAGTGCGTGTCGCCATCGTCGGCGTCGGCAACTGCGCGTCTTCGCTCGTTCAGGGCGTGCAGTACTACCAAGACGCCGACCCGAACGCCAACGTTCCGGGCCTGATGCACGTGACGTTGGGGCAGTACCACGTCCGCGACGTCAAGTTCGTCGCCGCGTTCGACGTCGACGCCAAGAAGGTCGGCTTCGACCTTTCCGAGGCGATCTTCGCCTCCGAGAACAACACCATCAAGATCGCCGACGTGCCGCCGACCAACGTTCTGGTGCAGCGCGGCCCGACGCTCGACGGCATCGGCAAGTACTACGCCGACACCATCGAGCTCTCCGACGAGAACCCGGTCGACGTGGTCAAGACGCTCAAGGACGCCAGGGTCGACGTCATGGTGTCTTACCTGCCGGTGGGCTCGGAAGAGGCCGACAAGTTCTACGCGCAGTGCGCCATCGATGCCGGTGTGGCGTTCGTCAACGCGCTGCCGGTGTTCATCGCCTCGGATCCGGTGTGGGCCAAGAAGTTCGAGGACGCCGGCGTCCCGATCATCGGCGACGACATCAAGAGCCAGGTCGGCGCCACCATCACCCACCGCGTGATGGCCAAGCTGTTCGAGGATCGCGGCGTCACCCTGGACCGCACCTACCAGCTCAACGTCGGCGGCAACATGGACTTCAAGAACATGCTCGAGCGCGAGCGCCTGGAGTCCAAGAAGGTGTCCAAGACCCAGGCCGTGACCTCGAACCTGACCGGTTCGCTGGCCGGCAAGATCGACGACAAGAACGTCCACATCGGCCCGTCGGACCACGTCGCCTGGCTCGACGATCGCAAGTGGGCCTACGTCCGCCTCGAGGGTCGCGCCTTCGGCGATGTGCCGCTGAGCCTGGAGTACAAGCTCGAGGTGTGGGATTCGCCGAACTCGGCCGGCATCATCATCGACGCGGTGCGCGCGGCCAAGATCGCCAAGGACCGCGGTATCGGCGGTCCGATCATCCCGGCCTCTGCCTACCTGATGAAGAGCCCGCCGGAGCAGCTTGCGGACGACATCGCCCGGGAGCAGCTCGAGGAGTTCATCGCCGGCTAGGTTTCACCGAAAGTGCGCCCAGATCAAAGGTTTTAACCTGAAACCGGATCTGGGCGCACTTTTCTGTATCGGGCCGTCGGCGACGCTCACCCTGGCCCGCCGCGCTCGGTGCGTCCCGGGATTCCGAGATCCGCGATGGCATCAACCGCAAGGAGCCGGGGAAGTCGGCCCGTCAACGTGATGTCCGCGAAGTTGACCGATACGGCAACACGGTTGCCTTGCGGACTTACCGTGGGGACATGAGCTTCCCCATCCGCATCGGCGTCCAGTTGCAGCCCCAACACGCTGACCGCTACGACCAGATCCGCGACGCGGTGCGACGCTGCGAGGACCTCGGCGTCGACGTCGTCTTCAACTGGGACCACTTCTATCCGCTTTACGGCGATCCCGACGGCGCCCACTTCGAATGCTGGACCATGCTGGGCGCCTGGGCCGAACAGACCTCCCGTGTCGAGATCGGCGCGCTGGTCAGCTGCAACTCCTACCGCAATCCTGAACTGCTGGCCGACATGGCCCGCACCGTCGATCACATCAGCGGCGGCCGGTTGATCCTGGGTATCGGGTCGGGCTGGATGCGGAAGGATTACGACGAGTACGGGTACGAATTCGGCACTGCCGGAAGCAGACTCGACGACCTCGCCGCGGCGTTGCCGCGCATCACCGCGCGTCTGGCCAAACTGAACCCGGCCCCGACCCGACGCATCCCGGTCCTCATCGGAGGTCAGGGCGAGCGCAAGACGCTGCCGTTGGTGGCCGAACACGCCGACATCTGGCACGGATTCACGACCGCGGAGACCTACCCGGGTAAGGCCGAGGTTCTGGACCGTCACTGCGCCGCAGTGGGCCGGGACCCCGCCTCCGTCGAGCGCTCCTCGGGGGTGCAGGGGCGCGACTCCGACAGCGTGATCGCCAACGCCGAGGCATTGGCCCTGCTGGGGGTGACGCTGATGACCGTCGGTTGCGACGGCCCGGACTACGACCTCGGCCCCGCGGCTGCTCTGGTGCGCTGGCGCGATCAGCGCAGTTGAGCCGTTAAACTGGCGAACCATGTCAGAGACCCCGCCGCAGGTCGTGGAGTTGGCGGCTGACCTCCAGCGGGTGTTCGCCAAGCTGTTCACCGTCCTGCGCCGGGGGGACCCGGACCGCAGTTCCCGCCCGGACATCACTCTGGCGCAAACGTCGATTCTCCTGACGCTGCTCGACAGCGGGCCGATTCGGATGACGGAACTGGCCGCCCGTGAGCGGGTGCGGACGCCGACGACGACCGTCGCCATCCGTCGGCTCGAGAAACTGGGTTTGGTCAAGCGGTCGCGGGATCCCTCCGATCTGCGCGCAGTCCTGGTGGAGGTGACCCCGGAGGGGCTCGTGCAGCACGACGAGGCGCAGCAACTGCGCCGCGCCCACCTGGCCACCATCCTCGGCCGGCTCACACCCGAGGAGCGAGAAGAACTCACCCGGGCGCTGAGGCCGCTGCAACGCATCGCCGACTCCGAAGGTCCGTAGATCAGGGCCCTTGATCAGGTTGCGGGTGCCTCGCTCAGCCAGTCCAGCACCACCGCGGCCGTCCACGACTGCTGCGGACTGCCCAACGGCTCACCGGTGAAGGGTTCGAAGTACTCGGCGAACGTCGTATCCCCCGCCTGGCGCAGGCCCTCACGGCGGAGATTGTCGGCATGCTCCGGCCAACCCCGGCGATCCAATGCCCAGGAGTACAGCCAGTTCAGCACCGGCCACACCGGGCCGCGCCAGTACTCCCGCGCCCGAAAGTCTATGGACAGCAGGGACGTTGACGGGATGAGCGCAAACTCCAGTCGGGGGTTGCCGCTGAATCCCGGGCCGTCCAGCAGCGCCACCAGCGCCCGTTCCTGCTCCTCGGCCAGACCGCCACAGAGCAGGGGCGCGAATCCCGCGGCGGTCTCCGTCACGATCCAGGAGTTTGCGAGTACGTCGAAATCCTTTGCTGCACCTGTTTTTTCATCCGTCATGGCGACGACTCCATCCCTGAAGCGCAGCGACCAACACTGCAGTTCGCTGATGTCGGAGGCGGGGAGATCGAGGTCGGCACCGATGCCTGCCAGCACCTCGCAGGCGACGGCGAAGACCGCGGTGACGAAGGCGTCCTGAACCTGGAAACTCATGGTGTGGGGCAGGCGGCCGTCGTCGTAGCGGACGGACTTCATCTCCTCGACCAGCCACAGATAGCGGTCGTACTCCGCGTCTGACGGCCGTTGGCCGGCGTCGACGATGCCCGTGTCGGAGCGCTGGAGATCGGGCATCGGTCCCACGATCACGTTGGCATAGGCGGAGTCCCAGCGCGGCGAGTTGTCCATGCCCGACTCCCACCCGTGGTAGAGGGTGATGCGGCCACATCTGCCGGGGTCGCGGGTCTCGGCCAGCCAACGGTGCCAGCGCATCAGGGCGTCCCACCGCCGCTGCACGAACGCCTCGGCGACCGCGCGGTCGGCACGGCTGCCCCGCCGGGCCCGATCGAGGATGCGCTGCACCGCGATCGCGTGCACCGGGGGCTGGATGATGCCCGATGTCGCGCGGCCGGTGGGCGCGGCGCCGGCGAGTTCGGCGCATGCCCAGCGGTCGGGACCCGGAAAGTAGCCGGCCACCCGATCGGCGTAGACGATGTGCGGGATCATCCCGGTGGCCCACTGCGCCGACAGCAGTGTGTCCAGTTCGACCACCGCGCGCTCCACGCTCAGAGAGGCGAGGCCGATCGCGACGAACGCCGCATCCCAACTCCACTGGTGCGGATACAGCCGCGACGACGCCGCCGTCATCGGCCCGAGGTCGTTGCCGTGCAGAACATCCGCCGCGCGGGCGGCGAGTGCGGCGTAGTCGGGGTCGGATGCCACCCGTCCATTCTGCGGCCCGATGGGTGCCGGTGCGGGTCGGTATGGTGCGCAAGATGCAGAGCGAAGCGATGAGGAGGAGTGGCGCAGTATGTCAACGGCACTGATCACCGGAGCGGGCGGCGGCTTGGGCGCCGCGATCGCCAACGCACTGGCGCCCACCCACGCCCTGCTACTCGCGGGCCGGCCGTCACCGCGCCTGGATGCCGTCGCCGAACGGCTTGGCGCCACGACCTGGCCGATGGACCTGACCGACCTCGACGGGATCGAGGAGGCCGCGGATCTGTTCGACGAACTCGACGTCCTGGTCCACAACGCCGGAGTGGCCTATCCCGGCCGGTTCGCCGAGTCCAGTCCGGACCAGTGGCGAGCTTCGTTCGAGGTCAACGTGACCGGTGCCGTCGCGCTGACCCTCGCACTCCTGCCCGCCCTGCGTGCGGCACGGGGTCAGGTGGTGTTCATCAATTCCGGTTCCGGCCTGAACGCCTCACCCGGCCTGGCCGCCTATTCGGCGAGCAAGTTCGCTCAGCGGGCCTTCGCCGAATCGCTGCGCGCCGACGAACCGCTCTTGCGGGTCACCAGCATTCATCCCGGCCGGATCGACACCGAGATGCAGCGCGAACTCGTCGCCTACGAGGGCGGCGAGTACGACCCAGCGCGGTTCCTCACCCCCGAGACCGTCGCCCAGATGGTCGCGCAGGTCGTGGCCACCCCAGCGGATGCGCACACCCATCAGGTGGTGGTCCGACCGCGGGGACTGCGCTGAGCCCCCAAGGCGGGCAGCGCGCTAAACGACGAAGTTGACCAGGCGCCCGGGTACCACGATGACCTTCTTCGG
>CAIOYU010000367.1 GCA_903862565.1 uncultured Actinomycetes bacterium
TAATCCGATGTAGTCGTCGGGGACGAGCCTGACGTAGACGCTCCTGATCCCTGCCGCCGTGCCGAAGAGGTAGGCAATATGGCCGAGCGCCGGGATGAGGTAGTACTTGCCGGTCAGCGGGTAGGACGCCTCCGCTACCGCGGTCCAGGGCGAATCCAAAAGGGCTGCAACGGCATACAGGAGGATCCCGACCGTCATCGGGCCGTCCCACCGCGAGCCGAAGGAGTGGCGGCGCACCCACACCGCCCAACTGGCAATCAGGACAGTAAGCGCGTTGGCGAGGTAGATCGCAATGGCGTAACTCTAGCTTCTCAGCGCAGTCGGCGACCGCGTCACGGCTGATCAGCTCGCAGTGCAGCAGAAGTTCGACCGGATTCAGGTCGAACTGGCCGGCAAGCCGGAGCAGGTTGTCGTCGCTGAGCAGACGACCTTCATCACGCTGCTCGGAGTAGGTGGAGCGGCCAACGCCGAGCGCGTCGAGGATCTCGCCGATGCGGACACGTCGATCAGCCAGCGATGAGAGCACGGCCGCCAGGCGCAACGCCGGCTGGCGGTGTGTACCTGTAGGCCGACACCGATCCCGATCCCGCCCCGGAACGATTCCGTACCCGTACCTGTACCTGCCTCACCCGGCGGCCAACTCGGCCGGGGCAGTCAGTGCGTCACCGGCGGTGTCGGTGCCCGCGCGCCCGGGGCGGCCGCCGTGGCCGCCGCGGTTACGGTGGCGACGGCGCCGCCGTGGTGGCGGTGCGAGACAGCCCCGGCGGAGGATGACTCCACTGGGCGCTGACCCCAAGGGCATCGCGTACGGAGCCACAACGCTACTCACCGACCCGGGACCGGCTCTGCCGCACTCGGGGGGACTGCTACCGAGCGTCGCCGCCCGTAGCAGCTACTCGCCAACATGGGCGCTGTGATCGCCGGAATGCCGCCGCCTCAGATCGTCACGCCGACAGGAACGGTGATCACACCATGACTGAACAGAGCAAACGACACCGTTCTCGCCTACCTGCGACGGACCTTGGCCGCGCTCCCTCCAGGGTCCGTCATTGATGGCAGCCGATACCTTGGGCCGGGTCTGACCGCCTATTGCGACGACAACGACTCCAGCCCTACCGCGCCGAGGCGATTCGACACCATCGGCGAACTGACACTGCCGCCCGGCGTCGATGCCTCGAGCCTCGTCGAGAAGACCGGCGACATCTGGCGCAGCAGGGGCTGGTACGTCATCGAGCGCGACGGCTTCACCAAGCCGAACCGGTTCGGATACGCCCCAGACGGCTACCGCCTCCACATCGAAGCCGCTCCCCAGCCGGGATATCCACCCTCAATCGAGGGCAGCTCACCGTGCTTCCCGGGAAACATCGCACGCGACGACATCCTGATCCCGAAGGAAATCCGCGCCGGATGACAAGCGATAAGCTTTCGTCATGGCACGCCAGTGTTCGGAGTCGTGATGACTCCCACACCTGACGACCGGTTTGCCGACATCGTGATCATCACCGGGCTGAGCAAGGAACTCGAGTGGTTCAGCAAGACCGTCGGAGTCCAGTTCACCCGAACAGCCCGCCAGGGCACCTCGTATCTGCGCGGCATCCACCGTGTCGGGGACCGCGAGATCTCCATCGTGGCCGTCCGCCAACTCGACAAGGGGCTGACGTCGGCCGCCGTCACGACAACCAAGGCCATCTGCCTCTGGCAGCCCTCGGTGGTCGTGATGACCGGAATCTGCGCCGGCGTGGAAAACTCCGTAGCGCTGGGCGATCTGGTGGTGGCGACCCAGTGTTTCGAACACGCCAGCGGGCAGTTGGTGGACGGAGAAATCGTCCCCCTGCAGAACAGGGTCGCTCTGGAGCCGTGGTTTCTGGACTACCTGATGTCGATCAGCGATTCCCAGGCGTGCCCGACGACCGTCCAGAGCGGCTACCCCGGTCTACTCCCTGAGGACTTCGCCATGCGAATCCACTACGGCCCCATGGCGTGTGGACCGCTGGTGGTCAAGGATCCGCACTACATGACGAAGCTGAGATCCCACGAACACTCCCTCCTCGCGGTGGACATGGAGTCCTACGGTGTCGCCCTGGCCGCATCGATGTGCAGCACGCCGGCACGAACAGTGCATGCGGTCGTCGTCAAGGGAGTCGTGGACTTCGCCGACGGCGCCAAGAACGACGACTGGCACGACTACGCCGCCTACGCCAGTGCGGCCTTCGCCCGATACATCCTGGAGATCACCTACCACCGGCCGGTGGCCTTCGCCCAGATCACCCGCATGCGCGCCGACGAGCAGCCCGCCGTCGCGCCCGCTGCGGCGGCGGTGGCTGTGTCAGGGGAACGTCAGGCGCACCAGTGAGCAGTCATCCTCGAACAGTCCGCCCACGGTGAGAGTCCGCAGCCGACCGACGAGCTCGTCGAGCGACCAGTCCGGTGCGGACACCATTTCGGTGCACAACGTGGTGAACTCCTCCAGCGACCAATTGTTGCCTTCGGCCGGGGGGAGTTCGAACACCCCGTCGCTGTAGAGCAGAATCTGGCTGGCCCTGCGGCACAACGGAAATCGCGCAGGGGAATTCGGTGTCCTCGAACATGCCCACAGGGAGAGCCGGGGTGGCGAGCCCGAAGCAGTCGCGCTCCGAGCTCGCCCGCTATGGCATCACCGAGCGACGGGAAACGACCCACCACCGCGGTGATCTAGCCCGAAAGTGAAGCGGCAGAGGCTTATCCGACACTGGAAGCCTTGGCTGCCCGGCTTACCGGCCCACGGGCGTGCGCCGAGGGCTTGGACCGGGGCGAGGCGGTGAGGACGGGCTCAGCAACCGGTGCGGACTGCTCCGCACGCGCGGCGACGGAAACCTCTGCAGGAGAATCGGTCTCGACCTCGACGGCCTCGGACGCGACTGCAGCAGCGGGATTCGGAGCGACAGCCACCGAATGCGGTTGCGCCACAGAACGTCCCGACCGGGAGGCAACCCGAGGCGCGACCGCCACCGATGCCGGGACCTCGGCGGCGGGCAGTGCCGCGACGGCCGGTGCGCTGACAGCGGGGACCGCGGCAACCGCGGCCGCGGCCGGGGCAACGGCAGTGACCGCACGCACGCTCGCCCCCA
>CAIOYU010000368.1 GCA_903862565.1 uncultured Actinomycetes bacterium
CAGCGCATTGCCGTGTGGAAACTCATTGACGCGTATCGCCGACAGAGTCAGATGGACGAAACCTTGAGCTTCCCGGAGGTTCTCGCGCTGGCGGCCGAGGGGCTACGAATCCAAACTGAAAAGTTTGGACGCCACCTCGCCGACCATGTCATCGTTGATGAGGCCCAGGATCTTCACGCCACGCACTGGGCCATGCTGCGAGCACTGGTTCCGGCGGGGCCCAACGACCTCTTCATCGCTGAAGACTCGCACCAGCGTATTTACGGAAGCCCGATCGTGCTAGGCCGCTTTGGGATCAAGATCGTTGGTCGGTCGCGGCGCCTAACGCTGAACTACCGGACCACAGCGCAGAATCTTCGCTTCGCGGTGGGTGTGCTCGCTGGAGCCGACTATGCCGATCTCGAGCAGGGCGAGGAGAAGACCAGTGACTATCGGTCCGCCCGCAATGGCCCGAACCCGGAACTGATTCCCTGCGAGGACCAGGCGGCCGAA
Source organism: uncultured Actinomycetes bacterium (assembly GCA_903862565.1). GTDB lineage: Bacteria > Actinomycetota > Actinomycetes > Mycobacteriales > Mycobacteriaceae > Mycobacterium. Next base: position 493 of record CAIOYU010000368.1, read on the forward strand.
CTTGATGCGGTTACCGCGAAGGTTAAGGCGTGGCTCGATGAGGGCGACGTCGAGCCCGAGAGCATCGCAGTCCTGGTGCGCAGCCAGGACGAGCGCGACCGCTTTGTGCGCGGTCTTGGTGAGCGAGGCATCACCGTGCGCGCAGTGGATCGAAATGCCGCAACTTCGGGCCAGCCGCTGGTGATGACCATGCACCGGGCGAAGGGGATGGAGTTCTCCCGGGTGATCCTGTCGGGGGCCGATGATAAGCATGTTCCATCGCCGGCGACGCTGCGTTATCTTCCTGACGAGGAGAAGGTGGAGGCGCTGCTGCGCGAGCGGTCACTGCTTTATGTCGCTAGCAGTAGGGCTCGGGATGCGCTTGTGGTCACGTGGAGTGGGAAGCGGTCGGAGTTGTTGGGGGCGGGGGATTAGGAAGCATGTCTGGCGAATGCGACGAATCAGTTTCTAACGGGAGGAAATAGGGATGTCTGATAACGGATCCGGATCAGATTCCGCAGCCATGGCCTTGGTTAACAAGATTCTGGGAGTTGGTATCAACGGCCTTGGGCCGTATAAGTCGGCGACTGAAGTGGCGGCGGAAGTGCTGGCCAATCATGGCGATGTCGATGTGGCAATTAATCGGTTGATTGCGACGCATCGCCGCTGGGTCGGCTCAACCGGCTTCGCAACGGGAATCGGCGGGCTGGCGACGCTGGTTGTCGCCTTACCGACGGACATAACCACCTTCTACATGCTGTCTGCACGGATGTCTGCATCCATTGCCGTTCTGCGCGGGTATGACGTGACGGATGAAGAAGTGATGAGCGCGGTGTTGATTTCTCTCCTGGGTGCCGGCGCTGCGGGCGTCGTCGGAAAGGTCGGCGTCGAAGTTGGCGGCAAAGCAGCGGTCGCGGCGTTGAAAAATCTGCCGGGTCAGGCCCTCATTGAGATCAATAAAAGAGTCGGATTCCGCTTGCTCACCAAGTTCGGAACAAAAGGTTCGATCAATTTTGTGAAGGCCGTTCCTTTCATTGGTGGTGGCATTGGAGCAGGCGTCAATGTTCTTGCTATTAATGAGATAGCGCGCTACTCAAAGCGAACTTTCGTGGCGCTCGAGCCCGGTGAACGAAGCTAGATCACACCATGCTTAATGATGAACTTCTTGATTCGTGCGAGCGGCAATGGCGTGCGCGGGCGGAGTTGGTGTCCTTGGCGGCGGAGACACTCGACGAGATTCCATTGGAGCGTCGGGAAGAAGCTCTCGGATTGCTCGGCGAGCGTTTTGCTCGACTTGGCCCGGGAATGGCCGGTCAGCGATTACTTCGACGCTGGCCAGCGGTGCATGTACTTGGTACGGCTGGTGTTGCGGCAGAGCATTATGCGAGGGGTACGTTCTGGCCGAAACTAGCCAAGATATTAGTCGTCAGGAACGATCCCCCATTCCAATCAGCCTGGGGTGAGGCCTTCCTCAACAACCTGCAGAAGCTGGGTCTGCCTGCCTTTGAAGACGACGGTGACGCGGGC
>CAIOYU010000369.1 GCA_903862565.1 uncultured Actinomycetes bacterium
CCGCCGGGGCCGCCACTTCGGGGGCAACCGTCACCGTCACGGGGACAACGGTGGGTGCGGAAGTGGCGACGGCGGTGACCGCGGCGGGGACGATGCCGGCGGGCACCTGGTCAACGGCGGCCGGCGTCGCTGCAGCCTGTGGCGCCGAGTCGGTGGACGCACCTCGGACCGGGGCCACAGCCGGCGCAACGACGGAGACGGCCGGCACCTTGGTGGCCGCAGGGTTGGCGGCACTCTTGGCTGCGGCAGGGGCAGCCGAGGACTTGCCAGCTCGCGCGGCCGGCGCGTTGGTCGGGCGGGAGCCCCGGCCACCCGTCGACGACGCCGACGGGCCTGCCGCCGCGTGGCGGCCCGCCGAGGTGCTGGTCGAGCCTGAACCCGTTTGATCAGAGGACGTCTCATCCGCCCAGGCCACACCTGCTGCTTGGAGTGCGGCAGCGCCCACCCCGAGAGCAACGGCAAGTCCACCCACCCGACCCACGAACAAAGCCGACATTTCAGTCCTCCTCAATACAGGCGATATCTCAGGGCAGGCTAACTTAGCCATTAGGAATTTTTCAGCGAAAGTGCAAAACAGATTTCGGTGTGTTCGGGGAGGCAGCAAAAGTGCAGAAAGAATGGGCTCTGGTCACCGGAGCCTCGGACGGAATCGGCGTGGAGTTTTGCCGGGAACTGGCCCGCCGCGGCCACAACCTCATCCTCGTCGCACGGCGCGCGGAACGACTTGCCGAAGTTGCGCGGGAGTTGTCCACCGCGCATGGCGTCGAGACCCGGGTCGTGCCATGCGACCTGGCGGCCCCGCATGCGGCGCACATCCTCTACGACGAGGTGCGCGCCCTCGGCCTCGAGGTCGACGTCCTGGTGAACAACGCCGGCCTGCTTTACAACGGTTACTTCGATGAGATCGCCCTGGTCAAACAGGAGGACCTGTTGGCGGTCAACGTCGTCGCCCTGACCGCCCTGACACATCTGTTCACCGCCGACATGCTGGCCCGCGGTCGCGGTCGCATCCTCAACGTCGCCTCGACGGCGGCCTGGGTCGGGATCCCGCAGCAGAACGTCTACTCCGCGTCCAAGGCGTACGTGCTGTCCTTCACGCTGGCTTTGGCCAACGAACTGAGGAGTAAGGGCCGCGGGGTCACGGCCACTGCACTGTGTCCGAGTTACACGGCGACGAAGATGCTCGACAATCCCGACCAGGGTCCCAAGCTGTCCATTCCCGGGCCGATGGTGCTGCAGGCCGATGAGGTTGCGCGCCAAGGAGTCCAGGCCTGCCTGCGGGGTGAGGCGATCGTGACACCGGGGCTTTCCAACCGCGTGAGCATGGCTCTGGTGCAGATGGCCCCGCGCAGATGGGCCACGGCCGCACTGGGGTGGGCTTATCGCCGGGGACAGTCGTGACGGACCTGCTCCCGCAGTCGGGCCGCCTGCTGTCGGTCAATGTGGCCGTCGACCTCCATCAGGGTGCCCGCTGGACCGGCGCCCAGCGCCGCAGCGGTATCGACAAGCGACCGTTTCCCGGGCCGCGGTTGCTGGCCGACGATGCGGTTCAAGGCGATGCGGTGATCAACCGCAAGCATCACGGTGGCCCCTGGCAGGCCGTCTACGCCTATGCCCGCGAAGACGCCGACTGGTGGGCCGAGCAATTGGGGACCGGCATCGAGGCGGGCCGGTTCGGCGAGAACCTCACCACCGTCGGAATGGACATCAGCAACGCGTTGATCGGGGAGAGGTGGCGGATCGGGGACGCGACCGTGCAGGTGACCGTGCCGCGAATTCCCTGCCGGGTGTTCGCCGGCTTCTGGGGACGGCCCGACCTGGCGAAGGCCTTCACCGCGGCCCGCCGTCCGGGGACCTATCTTCGAATCATCGAGGAGGGAACGGTGCGCGCCGGCGATGTCGTCGACGTCGTCGAACGCCCAGCCGAGGCGGCGACGGTCGCGCAGGCGTTCGCGTGCAAGACCGGCGATCGGCAGCAGTTGGAATTGCTCAGCCGCACAACCGATCTGGCGCCCGATTGGCGAAAATGGTGCGACCGCGCGATGGCGGCCGGGGAATAGATTCCGGGCGACCGGCGGGCCGGCCTCTCAGCAAAGGGTGAGCGCCACGTTCAGTTTTTATTAAGAAAAGCGCCATCGGCGCGGTAGCGTGGATTTCATGGTCGACGTAGATCTCGGTGAGGAGGAACCCCCCGCCGGCGACGTCGTTGCCGAAGAAGAGTCGAGCAACGGCCAGGATTACTCCACAGAGCAGGTCCCGGGTCCTGTTCGTTCCCGGATCCGGGTGTCCACAGTCGCGGGACTGGTGGCGGTCGCCACCCTCGCGGGGCTGTGCGCCCTGCTCGGATATCGACTCGTGCAGGCTCGCCATGCCGAACAGTTCCGGGCTGAACTGGTCGAGGTTGCCAAACAGGGTGCGGTGAACCTGACGACGATCGACTACAAACACGCCGACGCCGATGTGCAGCGCATTCTCGACTCGTCGACGGGCGCTTTCTACGACGACTTCAAGGCCCGCTCCGGCCCGTTCACCGACGTGGTCAAGAAGATGAAGTCCACATCGGTGGGCACGGTGACCGAAGCGGGCGTGATCCCGGACTCGGTGAGCGGGACCGAAGGCCAGGTTCTGGTGGCGGTGACCGTCAAGACCGCCAACGACGGCGCCGCCGAGGACCAACCGCGTTACTGGCGGATGCGCCTGACGGTGTCCAAGCAGGGCGATCAGACAAAGGTGTCGAACGTGGACTTCGTGTCATGACGAACGACGGCTTCCAGGAAGACGACTTGCGGGACGACGAGTTGCGGGACGGCGACTTGCGGGACGGCGACTTGCGGGACGACGAGCCCGACGCGCTGATCGACGAGGCAGCGGCCATCGAGTCGCGGTCCGGACGGCGTCGGGCACCGACGCGACTGCTGCTTCCCGCCCTCGCGGTGGCGTCCGCTGCGGGAGCGGGTTTCCTGGGCTGGCAGTACGCATCGGAACGGGACATGCTCACGGCGGCAAAGGATTCGGTGGCCGCCGCCCGGGACACCACGGTCGCGATTCTGAGCTACCGCGCCGACACCGCCGAGCAGGATTTGACCGGCGCCCGGGACCGCCTGACGGGGGAGTTCCTGGACTCATACACAACGTTGATCAACGACAAGGTGATTCCCGGCGCCAGGGAGAAGAAGGTCTCGGCGGTGGCCGAGGTCCCGGCGGCCGCCTCTGTGTCGGCGACGGCCCGGCATGCAGTCGCCCTGGTGTTCGTCAACCAGACCATCTCCGCCGGCGGCGAGCCGCCCACCGGCAGCAACTGGAGTGTGCGGGTCACCCTCGACAAAGTCGACGGCCGCTGGCTGGTTGCCGGATTCGACCCGGTCTGACCCGAGACCCCCATACCATTGCCTGCGACCCACAGGGAGGCCGCAGTGAAGACAGACAACATCAACCACGCGTTCCTCGACGGGGTGCTCGACGGCAGCCACGAGGACGTGTACTACCACTTCGGAGTCGCCTCCAGCGACGCGATCCTGACCCCCCTGCGCGACGTGAAGGCCGTGATCATGGCCGGTTCCGGCGGGCGTATCAAGGAGTTCGCGCAGCACTGGAGCGCACTCAACGGCGGTTCGGAAATCGTCGCATTCCCCAAAGAGGACCGGTTCGTCACGCGCTACACCGCCGGTGTGCTGTTCGCATCCCACGGGATGGGCATGCCCAGTGCCTCGATCGCGCTCCAGGAACTCATGCGCATGGTGTTCTTCCTCAAGCGCGGTGATCTTGCCGCCCTCGATGAGGTGTTCTGGTGCCGGGTCGGCACCAGTGGCGGCGTCGGATTGCCGGGCGGCACCGTCGTCGTCTCCTCCGAGGGCCTCATGTCAGACCTAAGGCCCTACCGCCTGCTCAACGGCGGCACCGGGGAGTACTGGTTCGACGGCCACTTCCCGGAGACCACCTACAACACCATCATCGCCGCCAACGCGGAGGCCGATTTCGACATCGTGGCCGGCAAGACGGTGGCCGGCAACGAGTTCTTCATCGAACAGTTCCGGCTCGACGGTGCGGTGTGCATGGAGACGCCGGAGACCAAGATGGGTTGGCTGCGGTGGCTGCACGACAACGGCGTGGCGAACATCGAGATGGAGGGCGCGATGATCGCCGGCTACCTCAACCATTGGGGCTTCTCGAAATTCGCGATGATCTGTTGCACCCTGCTCAACCGCCTGGAGGGCGACCAGGTGACCGCCGGCCCCGAACAACTGCACAAGTTCAGTGAAGACTCCGGGGTGGCACTGTTCAACTACCTCAAGCTCAGCTACCTCTAGTTCGACCACTCGATACCCCAGGAGAACCGCACGTGACCGATCACGCCGACCTGTTCCACCGCGCCAGCGACGCCGTCACCGCGGCACTCGGACCGGCCTCCGACGAGGTGGACATTCCGCACGTGCTGCGTACCTCGAAAACCCTCGCCGGACGGATCGACCACACCCTGCTCAAGGCAGACGCCACCCTGGCCGCGATCGAAACCCTGTGTGACGAGGCCAAAGAACACGGCTTCGCCTCGGTGTGCGTGAACACTCGCTGGGTGCCGACGGCCGCCGAACGACTCGCCGACTCCGGGGTCATGGTGTGCACCGTGGTCGGCTTCCCCCTCGGCGCGATGACGCGACTGGCCAAGGCCGAGGAGGCCCGCATCACGGTGGCCGAGGGTGCCGACGAGGTCGACATGGTGCTCGACATCGGTGGCCTGCTGTCCGGGGACCTCGCCGCGGTCTACGACGACATCCTCGGCGTGGTGGGGGCCGCCCGGCCGGTGCCGGTCAAGGTGATCCTGGAGACCAGCATGCTCACCGACGAGCAGAAGGCCATCGCCTGTCTGATCGCGGCCCGCACCGGGGCGGCTTACGTGAAGACCTCGACCGGCTTCGGCGGCGGCGGCGCCACGCCGGAGGACATCGCGCTGATGCGGCACATGGTGGGGGATCGCCTGGGGGTCAAGGCATCCGGTGCGGTCCGTAACCACCGCGACGCCGAGAAGGTACTGCACGCCGGAGCCGACCGCATCGGGGCGTCGGCCTCGATCGCGATCGTCAGCGGCGGGGATGCCGGAGCGGGAGGGTACTGATGACGGCTCATCCCGACCACACGCTGCGCGTCAAGGTACGTGACTGGCTTGCCGAAGACCCGGATCCCGTCACCGTCGCCGAACTGACGGACCTGCTGAGCCGAGCGGAGTCGGGGGACGGGAACGCTGCGGCCGAACTGGCCGACGCCTTCGATGGCACACTGCAATTCGGTACCGCCGGCCTGCGCGGACGGCTGGGGCCGGGCAGCAACCGGATGAACCGGGTCGTGGTCTCCCGGGCCGCCGCCGGATTGGCCGCCTACCTTAAAGCCAACGGAGGGAAGTCAGTTGTCATCGGGTACGACGCCCGGCGCAATTCCGACGTGTTCGCCCGCGACACGGCCCAGATCATGGCCGGTGCCGGTATCACTGCCATGGTGCTGCCGAAGGCTCTGCCAACCCCGGTCGTCGCCTTTGCGATTCGCCACCTCGGCTGCGACGCGGGCGTGATGGTCACCGCCTCCCACAACCCGCCCGACGACAACGGCTACAAGGTGTATCTCGGCGACGGCAGCCAGATCGTCCCGCCGGCCGACTCCGAGATCTCGGCGTGTATCGCCGCGGTGGGCCCACTGGCGTCGATCCCACAGTCCGACGACTATCAGACCCTCGACAACGCTGTGCTCGATGCCTATGTGGCGCGGGCGGTGTCGCTGCTGGGCGATGGCCCGCGCGAGGTTTCCGCGGTGTACACCGCCATGCACGGTGTCGGCGGCGAGGTGTTCATGCGCGCGGTAGCCGACGCGGGCTTCGGCGCGCCGACGAAGGTCGCCGAGCAGTTCGCCCCGAATGGGCGTTTCCCCACGGTCAGCTTCCCCAACCCGGAAGAGCCCGGCGCGATGGATCTTTCACTGGCCGACGCCCGCGAACAGAACGCCGACGTCATCATCGCCAACGACCCCGACGCCGACCGTTGCGCCGCGGGCATCCGGCACGACGGCGACTATCGCATGCTGACGGGCGACGAGGTCGGCGCACTGCTGGCCTGGTGGATCGCCGAGCGCGGCCGCCGCGACGGATCCCTGGCCCAGGGTGTGTACGCGCAGTCGATCGTCTCCGGAACCCTGTTGGAGCGCATCGCCACCGACGCGGGTCTGGGGTACGCCACGACGCTGACCGGCTTCAAGTGGATCTCGAAGGTTCCCGAGCTCAGGTTCGGCTACGAGGAGGCACTGGGCTACTGCTGCGACCCCGCCGCGGTCAAGGACAAGGACGGCATCACGGCCTCGCTGCTGATGCTGGAGATGGTCGCTGCCCTGAAGGCCGAGGGCCGTGGAGTCCAGGACGTGCTCGACGACCTTGCCCGCAAATTCGGTCTATATGCGACAAGCCAACTGTCGGTGCGGGTTTCGGACATCTCCTTGATCGCCGACGCGATGGCCCGCTTGCGTGCCGCTCCGCCGACCTCACTCGGTGGCCGTGAGGTGGTCCGGATGGACGACCTCGAGCAGGGGGCCGACGGGCTGCCGCCCACCGACGGCCTGCGCTTCACCCTGAAGGATGCGAGGGTGATCATCCGGCCCAGCGGCACCGAACCGAAACTCAAATGCTATCTGCAGGTGGTGGTTCCGGTGAAACGTGATATCGACGAGGCGCGGACACAGGCACAGTCGGAACTCGATGCGGTGCGGGCCAGTGTCGCTGAGGCGCTGGCACTCTAGGCCGAATCAAGCTGGCGCAGCGCTTCGCTGAGCCCGGACCGGGTAGTCACGCCCAGTTTGGGGAACCCCGGTAGAGGTGATTGTCGACGGTTCGCGGCGACGCTCCTGGGCACTGAGGGTTTCGGCCAACGGCGTGGCCCCCACCATGTCTTAACAGCGCAGAATGCTTGCTACCCAGGAGAACCCGAGTCCGCTGGCCGCCAGAATTGCCAGCTTCCCCTCGGGTAGGAGCCCTTTACGGTGCGCCATCGCCAGCGTGAAGAGGGAATCGGCGGGCCCCATATGCCCGTATTCGTCGAGCGAGATATAGGTGTGGTCCTGCGGCATACCGATGGTGTCGAGGATGTGTTCGCGCAGCGACGACTTCACCTGGTTCATCAGGATGAATTCCATCTCGGCGAGCGTGTGCCCGGAGCGCTCGACCGCCCGGTTGATCACCGAGACATACTCTTTGAGGTACACGCGATTGATCACGTCGGCGAAGATGTCGGCGTCGACACGCACGTACGCGCGCTCCCAGTCGTCGAACTCTCTTGTGAAGGGCTGCCGTGTCCCACCGACGTCGATACGAAGCAGATCGCCCAACTCGCCGTCGGTGTGCTCGGCGAAGCTGAGTAGCTGGTACCGCGGATGCTCACGCCGAAGGACGACGGCCGCAGCACCGTCACCGAAGTAGAGCAGCGGCCCGCACTCCGGGATATCGGCTGAGACGATCCGACTCAAGGTGTCCGCGCAGACGACGAGAGCGTTGTTCACCGTAGGATCGCGGTCCATCATGCCCGCCGCGACGTTGCAGGCCAATACGCCTCCTGCGCAGCCATTTCGGATCTCGAACGAATATGCGTGATGGCAGCCGAGTTCGCGGACGATCGAGGTCGACGGGCACCAGTTCCGATAGTCGTAGTCGCCCCCGGAGACGAAGATGACGAGGTCGAGGTCTTCCCCCTTCAGGCCGGCCTCTGCCAGGGCATCCCGTGCCGCAGCCAGCCCCATGGTCGACGGGTGTTCGTCGTCGTTGGCGACGTGAACGTAGTCGAAGCCGATCCCGCGGGTGAACCGTTCGACCGGAACGTTCGCCCGCCGCGCCAGCTCCTCTGATGAGATGCGATCCTTCGGCGCGTAGGTGCCGAAGCCGACGATCCCCGCGGTGGCGTTGCCCTGATGACGATCCCGCCCGTTATCGGCAGCTCTGCGTTCCATAGGTGATGCCAGACAGCGTTGTTGGTGGATACGGGCGGCTCAGACCTCGGCCGCGTGCGTCATCTCGATGTGGTCGGGGGTGCGACGCCGTCCGATGACCACCCACGCGAAGATCGCGCCGGCCAGGGCGACGAAGGACAACACCAGCATCGAGGTGGTGATGGCCGATGAGGCGGCATTCGCCGCCGCGCCCTTGATGGCGTCGACGGAACTGCTGGGCAGGCCGGCCAGCATCTCGTCGGCCGCGGCCATGTTCCCGTCCTGCACGGCGTCGGCGTAACGCGCGCCGAGATCCCGCAGGTCCGGCCCCAGTCCGCCGGCGACTTTGGACGCCGTCAGGGTGCCGATCACCGACGTCGCCAGTGCCACCCCGAGAGCAGCCGGGATGTTGAACGTCATCTGCATCAGACCCGAGCCCATGCCCGCCCGTTCGGCATCCACCGCGGACATCCCGGCGGTGTTGCAGGCGGGCAGCGAGATGCCGACCCCGATTCCCATGAGCGCCAACGGGATAACCATCCGCGCCAGCGTGGTGTGCGCGTTGAAGGTGAGCCCGATCCAGGCCAGTGCCGCCGCCTGCATGAGAAGCGCGATGGTGATGGGCAGGCCCGGTCCGACCTTGTCCACCCACCGTCCGGCCGGTGGCTCGAACACCATGCAGATGCCGGTGGTGATCAGGATGACGTTGGCTGCCTTGCCTGGGCTGTAGCCCAGGACGTTGATGAAGTACAGGGACCCGATGAAGACCAGGAACGGGATGTAGACGAAGCCCACAGCGCTCTCGGCGAAGAATCCGCCGGAGAACAGCCGTTCCTTCCAGAGTCCGAAATCGACCAGCGGGTAGGCGATTTTGGTCTCCACGACGGCGAAGACGGCCAGCAGAGCCACACCCGCGATCAGCGAACCCCACGTTCCCGGAGCCGACCAACTGACCGAGGAGTTCTGCAAACCGTAGGTCAGCAGCGTGATGCCGGTGGCACCGAGTATCAGCCCGAGCCAGTCGTACTTTCCCTTGGCGATCACGCTCTTATAGCCACGTGTGGCCAGAATCGTCACCAGGATCACCAGGGCGGTCAACGGCAACGCCACCCAGAACACCCAGCGCCAACTGGCGATGTCCATCATCCAGGCGGCGAACAGCGGACCGAGCAGAAGTCCGAAGCCGTGCGCGAAACCCCACACCCCGACGGCCAGACCGCGTTGGACGAGTGGAAACGAGTTGACGACGATCGACAGTGTCGCCGGCGCGGAGATGCCGATGCCGATGCCCTGGACGGCGCGGCCGCTGATCATCAGGGGGCCGCCCACGGCAATCGCCGACATGAGCAGGCCCACGCCGAAGATGAGGAATCCGACGACGATCATCTTGACCTCGCCGACGAGGTCGCCCATGCGACCGCCTGCCACCAACGCCGCGCCGAAGGCCAGGCTGTAGGCGGTGATCGTCCAGGTCTGCGACGAAAGCCCCAGTCCCAGATCTTCTTTGATGGTCGGCAGGGCCGGGCCGATCACCGTGGAGAACATCTGCGCGATCAGGGCGCCGAAGCCCATGGCGGCCAGGATGGCCCACGCTGCCTTGCTGGCCTTCTGCCCACTTGCCGCCGTGGTGTCAGTCGTCATGGGAGGGCTTCCTTTCCACAAGGTCCCAGGGGCCGAACGCCTGGGGAAGGATCTGTGCCATGGTCAGGACCCCCTCCGGCGTCATGATCAGCAACTCCGGGCCGCCGTGTTCGTAGAGCAGTTGCCGGCACCGCCCGCAGGGCATCAGCGGGGCACCGTTGCCGTCCACGCAGTAAGCCGAGACCAGTCGGCCGCCACCGGTGGCGTGCAGGGCCGAGACCATCGAGCATTCAGCGCACAGTGTCAGGCCGTACGAGGCATTTTCGACGTTGGCGCCGGAGACCAGACGGCCGTCGTCGACGAATCCGGCGACGCCCACAGGGAAGTGGGAATAGGGGGAGTAGGAGTGCTTCGAGGCCGCAACTGCGGCCTCCCGCAACGCCTCCCAGTCGACTTCCGAGCCGAGATCGCCCACTACGACCACCTTCCGCGCGATGACCGCGCCAACGTAGCACCGGGACGGCGGCAAAGTGGCCGGAAACAGCAGGTTCGTGGCCTAGCATGACCGAGACAGCGAAGGGACTTGCGATGATTCCTGGGGAACCCGACCCGCTTGAGAAGTCACTCCTGCCGTACAGCAATCAGGGCACCCACGAGGGCGAGATCATCGTCAAGGACTGGGCGGGCGGCATCGAGCCGATCCGCGCCCAGATTCCCTCGGTTCGAGTCGGGCGTCGGTGGTTCTCCAGCCTGTGGCTGGTTCCACTGGGCGTCGCCGGTCTTGTGCTGTCGATCGCCGTCGTCCGGGAGATGGCCCACTACCCATGGTTTCAGGACTTCATCACCAGGTACCCGGGAACGTCCGCCGATTACGTCGCCCCGGTCAATACGGGCTTCCCCTGGTGGCTGCGCTGGCAGCACTTCCTGAACCTGCTCTTCATGATGTTCATCATCCGGGCGGGCCTTCAGATCCTGGCCGACCACCCGCGTCTGTACCTCAACGCCGGGAGCCGGCCGGATACCGAGTGGCTGCGTCTGCGCGGCCCGGTGCCCGCCGACCGGCGCGACTGCGACCGCCCGGACACCGTGTGGACCGCCAAGGAAGATTCAGTCGCCCTGCCGAAACACCTGGGAATTCCCGGCTTTCGTCATTCCATCGGCTTGGCGCGCTGGTGGCACTTCAGCTTCGACCTACTCTGGTTGGTCAACGGAGTGCTCTTCTACATCCTGCTGTTCGCCACCGGCGAGTGGAAACGCCTGGTGCCCAACTCGTTAGAGGTCTTTCCCAACGCGCTGTCCACGGCTCTGCAGTACCTGTCGCTGAACTTTCCGGTGAACGCCGGATTCAGTAGCTACAACGCGCTGCAACTGCTGGCCTACTTCATCACCGTGTTCATCGCAGCCCCGGTGGCGCTAGTGACCGGTCTGCTCCAGGCTCCCTCGATCGCAGGGCGATTCGGCACCGGCGCCGGGTTGCTCAACCGCCAGGTGGCGCGCAGCATCCACTTCGGGGTCCTGCTGTGGATGCTGACGTTCATCGCCATCCACACGGTGATGATCTTCACGACGGGATTCGTGGCCAACGTCAACCACATGACGCTGGGCACCGATACCCGGTCCTGGGTCGGGGTAGCGCTCTATCTGGCCTGGATGACGGTCGTCGTGGCGTTCTGGATCATGGCCTCCCCGTTGACAATCAAGCGTCCGCGAGCGATTCAACGGGCCGGACGCTTCATGGTCGGCTGGCTCAAGGGTTTGCTGGAGAACACCAACCCGACGGCGACCTACCGCGAGTCCGACATCTCACCGTACTTCTGGCCCAACGGCGAACGGCCGATGTCCGAGCAGTACCGGCTGTTGCAGGCCGGCGGATGGGCCGACTACCGGCTTCGCGTGGACGGACTGGTGGAGAACCCCGTCGAACTCAGTTACCAGGAACTGCGGGAGATGCCCAAACAGGAGCAGATCACCCAGCACTACTGCATCCAGGGCTGGTCGGGCATCGCGAAGTGGGCCGGGGTGCCCATGCGCGATATCTGCCAGATGGTCCGCCCGGCAGCGAATGCCAAGTGGGTGGTCTTCTACTCCTTCGCCGACGGTCCGGTCGGCGGGCGCTATTACGACTGCCACCCGATTGCCAGCATGTACCACGACCTGACGATCGTGGCCTACGAGATGAACGGCCAACCGCTGAACGAGTCACATGGAGCGCCGCTTCGCCTGCGCGACGAAGTGGAACTGGGTTTCAAGCAGGTCAAGTGGATCGAGGCGATCGAGTTCGTGGAGTCCTTCGACCATCTCGGCGCAGGCCAGGGGGGCTACAACGAAGACCAGGAGTTCTACGGCTACCGCATGCCGATCTGAGACGTCACCTTGGTCGCAGGGTCGGCCGGAACGGCGACGAGCGGGATATAGACCGTGCCCTGACAGGCGCCACTGCCTATGTTGGTGGCGAAAGTCCCGGTCAGTGACCCGTCCGCCTGGGGCGAGTATGTGGTCACCGAACTGGCCGGATCAAAAGTGAGTGTGCCGTCCCCGAGCGCACAGTCCCACCGCCAGGTATTGGTGCGCGACCACTGCGACCCAGTCCAATCGAACTTCGTCGCCTGTGCCGCATTGTCTTTCGGTGTCGGACCATCTACCACCGTCGCGACGCAGGGGCCCGCCGAGCAATCGGTCGCGAATTTATACCACACGGTGTACGGCACTTCGGATTGCTTTGCGGCCAGGCTGGTGCCCGACTTGCGGTCGGTCTGGAAGCTGATCTTGTACCAGCCGTTCCAGGTCGGTGCGGGGTCAGCCGAGGCGGCAGAAGGAGCCAGAAGCGCCCCGGCAGCGATCACCGCGGTAGCGGCGGCTACCCCTGCAGCGTGAAACGCCAACCCCGCTCCTAGCGGTACTGCGGGAAGGCCGCGGCCGAACCGTAGGCGTAGGCGCCCTGGAAGCCGTCGTCATCCGTGATTCCCTGGCTGCCATAGCGCGTGTCGCCCTGGCTACCGGTCCGAGCGTCGCCCTGGGTCGCCGAACGGAAGTTGCCCTGGGTGCCATCAGTGTCCGCCACCGCGCCGGTCTGGCAGGGAATCTGGACGCCCCAGTGCTCGCACTGGACCCCGCTGGACGAATCTGCGGACCCGCTCGACGGATCGGCGCCCGCAACAGCGGTGCCGACCGTGCCAAGAGCGGCAGCGAAACCGACCGCGATCAGGACCTTCTTGGCCGTCGCGGCAAAAACACTCACGGTGTTGGACATGCCAACAATCCTACGGACACCGCGGCGGTACGTCGATGCCCGCCGCGGTGACCCGAGGCACAGTTCGCGCTCAGCGAATGCAGACGTTTCCGCGGACCTCTTTGCAGACTGCGCCCGGAGGTACGGGGTTGATCGTGGGCGAGAACGAGTTGGGGCCGTTGGAACCGGCTGCCTTCTCGGTCGGCGACGGCATCGGCATCGGCATCGAACCCGAGGGAGACGGCGTCACCGACTCGGACTGCGAGGGCGGCGTCGAGGGGGCTTCGGGGGATTTGGTGGACCCGCAGGCGGAGAGCGTCGCCATACCGGCGATTGCTGCTCCACCCGCGAGGAGGGCGAGGGGTCGGGTCAAGCGGCCAGAACTCATGGCTGTCCTTCTTTCGGGCGTCAGGGCCATGCCTTCCAGAGTAGGCCCACGTGTGGCCAGGGCGCAGGTTCAGGGGGCGGTGAAGCCCTCACGCTTGTGGGCGCCATCGCAGAACGGCTTCTTCTCGGAGTGGCCGCACCTGCAGAGGAAGCTCTTGGTGGCCTCCTTGATCAGGCTCCCGTCGGCGGCCAGGATCTCGACCTCGCCGCTCACTTCCAGCGGGCCGTCGGTCAGGGTCTTGATGGTGACGGGGGAATTCTGCGAATCGCTCATGGCGAGATTGTGCCCGTTGTGAACGCCCCCCGGGTGAAGTAGAGCAGAAAACCGAGGGCCACAACCCACAGCAGCGGACTGATCTCCCGGGCCTTGCCGGTCGCCGACCTCAGCACCACCCAGGAGATGAACCCCGCGCCGATTCCGTTGGCGATGGAGTAGCTCAGTGGCATCACCGCCACGGTGAGCACCACCGGCAGGGCAACGGTGAAGTCGGAGATGTCGATGTGGCGGAGATGGGAAAACATCATCGCGCCGACGATCACCAGTGCCGCGGCGGCGACTTCCATCGGCACGATCGACGCCAGCGGTGCGACGAACATGGCGCCCAGGAACAACACCCCGGTGACCAGGTTCGCCAGTCCGGTCCGCGCCCCCTCCTCTATTCCGGCACCGGACTCGATGAACACCGTGTTGGACGAGGCCGACGCCGCACCGCCGGCCACTGCGCCTACGCCCTCGACGATCAGCGCCGAGTGCAGCCGCGGGAAGTTCCCCTGCTTGTCGGCCAGGCCGGCCGCCCTCGATAAACCCGTGAATACACCCAGTGCGTCAAAGAAATTCGTGAAGACGAGCGTCAAGACCAGCACGGTCGCGGCAAGCACCCCGATGCGGCCGAAGCTGTCGAAGCTGAAGGTCCCGACAAGCGACAGATCGGGCACCGCCACCGGCGAACCTGACAGCACCGGAACTGAGAGCCGCCATCCGCCACGGTGATCGACTACTGATCCCAGGTGCCAGATCGCCTCGACGACTACGGCCAGCACCGTGCCCGCGACCAGTCCGATGAGGATTCCGCCGGGTACGCCACGGGCGACCAGAACAGCGGTCAGCAGCAGCGTGACGACGAAGACCAGCGTCGGCACCCCACTGATCGACCCGTGTCCGTCGGCACCGAGGCCGATCGGCGGGGCCGGAAGCCCTGTCGCTCCGACGAATCCGGCGTCGACCAGACCGATGAACAGGAGGAACAGTCCGATGCCGGCGGTGATCGCGATCTTGAGCGGCACAGGGACGGCGTCGAAGATCAACCGGCGTAACCCTGAGGCCGCCAGGGTGACGATCACCAGTCCGTTGATGACCACCAAGCCCATCGCCTCGGGCCATGTCACCGTGTTGACGACGGTGGCTGCCAGGAACGAGTTGATACCCAGTCCGGCCGCGAAGGCGAAGGGCAGTCGGGCGACGAGGCCGAACAGGATGGTCATCACGCCGGCGGTCAAGGCGGTGACTGCGGCGACGGCGCTGAACTGCAGGTGCTGACCCGCAACGTCCTTGGCTCCGGACAGGATGGTCGGGTTCAGGACAACGATGTAGGCCATGGCGATGAAGGTGACGACGCCACCGCGGATTTCGGCACCAACGCTCGATCCCCGCGCTGTGATGTCGAAGTAGCGGTCGAGTCGGTTCATCTCAGCGGTCCTTCCTCGTGATCGTCCAGCAGAAGCACGCAGCCGAGACTGAACAGCGCCAGACAACCCATCATGAGCCCGATCGCCCAACTGCCGAATGAGGCAAGCAACGCAGGTGAGACGACGGGCGGCAGCGCACCACCGCTGATGCCGCCCAGGTTGTAGGACAGCGCCGCACCGGTGAATCGGTAGCGGGCCGGGAAGAGTTCGGGAATGTAGGAAGCCAAGGGGCCCATGGCGATTCCGATGATCGCGTAGGTCACGGTGATGGCAGCGATGAACACCGGCGGGCGGCGGGTGTCGATCAGGGGAAGCAGCAGGAACGACCACGGCACCGCGATCGCCAGACCGATCAGCAGGAATCTTCGCCGCCCGTAGGTATCACTGAGGATCGCCGTCGCGGCCACACACCCGATGGTCGCGAGCCCGCCGACCATCCCGGCGGACAGGACGACGTCTTTGGAGTAATGCAGGTGCGCCGAGGCGTAGTGGGTGAAGAACGTGCCGACCTGATACACCAGCATCAGAACCCCGGCGACCCCGCCGCCGGCCAGGACGACCTGACGGCCCTGATGGCGCATCAACTCGGCGATCGGCAGCCCGGTGCCGTGAACCGGCTCGGCTTCGGTGAACGCCGGGGTCTCCTCGATCCGCATCCGAATGAACAGGGCGGTGATGACGAGCAACGCGCTCAGCAGGAAGGGCAGGCGCCAGCCCCAGGCGAGGAAGGCCGTGCTCTTGTCGCCGATGGTCAGATGCACCAGCAGGAACACCAGATTGGCCACCACCAGGGCGGTGCCGAGGCCTAACTGGGTGAACATGCCGTAGAAGCCGCGTTTGTCGGGCGGGGCGTTCTCCGCGCTCAGCAGGACCGAACCGGCCCACTCGCCGCCCACCGCGAAGCCCTGCACGAGCCGAAGAAGCACCAGCAGCAGGGGTGCGAGGATGCCGATCTCGGCGGTGGGCGGGATGAGTCCGACCCCGATGGTGGCCGTTCCCATGATGAGCAGCGTGTAGACCAGAGTCCGCTTGCGGCCGATGCGGTCGCCGAAGTGACCGAACACCGCCGCTCCCACAGGCCGCGACAGGAACGCCGCCGCGAACGTTCCCAGCGAGGCCACCACCGACATCACCGGACTCAGGTGCGGGAAGAACACGACCGGGAACACCAGGGCGGCGGCGGTGCCGTAGATGAAGAAGTCGTAGAACTCGACGGCCGATCCGACGTAGCTCGCCAGCGACACCCGGCGCATGGACTGCCGGTCCGCCGCGGCGGGGATCACTTCAGCGGGGTGGGTTCCACGACGCCGATTTCGGCCGGGTTCGCGACGGCTGCCGGCAGGAACCTCTCGATGCAGAACACGAACAGCCCTCCGCCGATCAGACCGCCGATGATCGGGGCCACGATGGGCACCCAGAAGTACAACTGCGGACCGTTCGCCGAGAACCAGGCGTCGTGGTAGCCGGTGATGAAGGACGCCAGTCGCGGGCCGAAATCGCGCGCCGGGTTGATGGCGTAGCCGGCGTTGGCGCCCCATCCCAGACCGATGGCGACCACGAGCAGGCCGATGATCAGCGGCCCGATGTTGGCCAGTGGCGGGTTGTTGACCGCACTGGTCAGCGCGAAGATGACGGCCACCAGGATGGCCGTACCGATCATCTGGTCGGAGAACGCGGTGAACATCGACACGTTGGCATCCGGGGAGGTGGAGAAAATCCCCTGGGTGGCCTTGGTGTGGTCCGGGTCGACGTTGTGGATGAGGTCGCTGTAGTTGAAGCGGACCAGCAATGCTGCGACGAAGGCGCCGGCGACCTGGGCGGCGATGTACGGGGCGATCTTGCGGGCCGGGAACCCCTTGAAAGTCGCCAGCGCGACGGTCACTGCGGGATTCAGGTGCGCACCGCTGAGGCGCCCCGCCACGTAGACCCCCATGGTCACGCCGAGACCCCAGCCCCAGGCGATGGAGTTGTAGTCGCCGGTCGATCCCGGCGCTGTTCCGAGTTGCCCACCCCCGGTGACGACCTGGGCGACCACACCGCATCCGAAGAGGATCAGGATCATCGTGCCGAAGAACTCTGCGGAGCACTCGCCGATCAACGGACTCTTTTTCACTTCTGACATGCAGGGAAAATTAGCAATGACGACCGCCGGCCCGTGGGCTTTTGCGGTAAGGATCAGGTCCGCGCACGTGCTAGAACCGTCAGGTGGCCTCTTCAGCCAGACCAGCCAAGCCCGCCAGATCCCGCTGGCGCCGACGCGTCCTGGCAACCGTCCTGGCCGCACTCGTCATCGGCGCCGTGGCCGGTCTCCTGATCTGGCAGCAACGATCCACCACGGTGTCGGGACCGTCGCCCACCTGGCGGGCTGAGCCCGACCAGACCGGTGCTGGGCCCGGACCGGCCTCGAGTGCCTCGGCCGGGCCTACCGCCGACCCGTCCCGGTATGACCTCGCGCGTCAGCAACTCAAGAAACTGCAGGTCCGCGGTTGGGACCGCACCTCGGATTTCAAGCGTTTCCAGTTCGGCCAGGCCTGGAGCGACGACGTCAATGTCGAATTCGGCCACAACGGGTGCAACACCCGCGACGACATACTGCGCCGGGACCTGAAAAACCTTGTGGTGCGGCCTTTTACCTGTTTCGCCCAGAGCGGCACGCTAGTCGACCCGTACACCGGTGATTCCATCGACTTCGTCCGCGGCCCGGAAACGTCCAACAGCATCGAGATCGACCACGTCGTCTCCCTCGCCGACGCCTGGTACAAGGGTGCCCGCGCCTGGGACCCGCAGCGCCGG
>CAIOYU010000370.1 GCA_903862565.1 uncultured Actinomycetes bacterium
CACGAAACTTGCGGGGTCCACCGAGTCCGGCAATCTGAGAGTGAGTTCGTTACCTGCCACATCGGAGTAGGCAAATGCACTCACGGACCCGGTGTACGTGGCGCACTGACACCCACCTTCCTTGGGCGCGATAGAGCCGATCGCTCCGGAGAAGCTGATCGGAACGGGCTTTTTGGTGTTTTTGCCGAACACCGGAACTTCCAGGCTCAACAGCTTGGTCACGCCCGAGGTGAAAGTCCCGTCCGAGATGATGTTCTGCGTGCCGTCGGTCCAGATGGACACCTCACCCGGACCCGGGTAGCCGGGGTTGGTGGCGGACACGAACGACTCGCCGAATTCGATCAGGTCGGCGTAGCCCGTCGGGTCGCAGGAGTTGCCGTCGCAGTAGTTGATGTAAGTGCCCGTGGCTTCCAGCAATTTCTGCGGCGCGGGGGCGGGTGCGGCCGGCGCAGCGGGTTCGCCGGTCGCCGGAGTCTGACTCTGGGTGCCCGCCGGGGACGACGTGGTGGCGCTGCGCTCGTCGATCCCGTTCTCGGCCCAACTCTGGGGCGTGTAGGTAGCCGCCCACAGGTGGGCTTTTTGGACGTCCAGTTCAAGGGCGACACTGGGCCGGGCCAGGTCGATGTTGTTGCTCGTAAGGAAGGCCTCGTACTCGGCCTTCAGCGGCCGGCCCAAAACGTCCCACTGGTTGTCCGCCTGCCCCTGACCCGCCAACGCAGGGTTGTCCGCCAACCGGCCGCTGAACGTGTACTCACCGTCCCCGGCCCGCGTCAACTCGGCGTTGGTCAACGCCATCATCTGCACCTCACCGGAGGTGGGGTCGGTGAACTCCACCGCCACCGTGGCCTCGGTGTCGCCATTCTGATAAGCCGCCTTGCTGAACGACCCCCAATGCTTGCCGGTGAACTCTCCGACGGTCGTCTTACCGCTGCTGCCGGTGGCCGTCATCCACAGCACCGGTGTGGCGTCGGTGATGCCCGACGTGGTCACCGACGCCTTGTAATACCCCTTACCCAGAAATCCGAGGAACGGCTTGACCGGCGTGAGCGTCAGACGCGCGTTGGTGGAATTCACGAACGCCGCCGCATCAAGGAGCGCGGCATCCTCCCGCCAGGGCTGGGTCGGGGCATCGTTGCCCACCGCGACGGTCACGGTCTGGGTCTGCGAGCGGAACAGATGCAGCAGGTTCAGGTGGTATTTCGTCGGTGTGACCTCGACGGTGAAAGTGTCAGAGCCGGTGAAACCCGCCCCGGGGGTATAGGAGTAATTCCCCTTCTCGTCAACGGTGACCTTCCCCGCCGTCGGCGCCCCGGTGACCGTCACGGCGTAGGCGTCGCGATCGGGATCGACGATGCCCAGGGTGCCCTTGATCAACGGTCCGTAATACTTGCCCGGCGCAGGGGGGCCCGTCAGCGCGGTCGTGGCCTGCACCGGGGTGATCGACGGCAGCCGGTTGAACAACTCCCGACGCACCAACAGCACCGCACCCTCCAGCAACGACCCGCCGGGAAGGCCGGACAGCCATCGCGAGAACTCATGGAAGAACCGGGTGACGGCCACATCGATTTTGCTCGACAACGCCGACATCGACGGCGCGGCGGCAGACTTCGACTCGACCACCGGGCCATCGCCGCTGCTCTTGCCGACGGCGCCCGCAGCGACGGCATCGACCGCCGCCCCGCCGCCCGAGGCGGTGTACGCCAACAGCTCCGGGGAGTCGACCGACACCGCTTCAACCGGCGATGTGAGCGGGGCAGACGCCGGCACCAGCGACTCCGACGCGTGCTCCGTCACCGCCGCCGATGGCGACACCGCCCGTAGCGCCACCGCTGATCCGACACCGCCACCGTCGATACCCCGATGCGTCGGCTGCGCCGCAGCCGCCCGCGGGAGAGTGACATCGGAGCCGGCACGCCGGCCCCGCGGCGGCGCCGGCGTGTCAGCCGGAGCCGCCACGACAGGGGCCGCAACCGCGGGCGCCGACACCGACACCGACACCGCAGGCGGGGTCACCTCGGGAACCGTGACCTGGGGCGCCGACACCGTGGGCGGAGCCGAACCCCGCCGAACCCCCGAACCGACCGCTATGGCACTGCCGGGAGCAGACCTCGCCGCCCGGGATGGCGCCTGGCCAGCCCTGGCAGGCCCATGCGCCGCCCGCGACGCCGAACTCGACCCCGACGGATCACTCGAGGCGTCTGGGCCGCCATCAGCGGACGCAATCGCCGCCGGCCCCGCCAAGAACACCCCGACTGCGAAAGCTGCCGCACCGCCCCGGGCGAACCTCGTGGCCTTCTTCGTCGACTTCGACGCCATCCCCGAACTCCTTCTCGTCTTAGCGGCACCTCAGCGCCTGCAGAGCCAACCCACGTGACCTAGCTCACGATCCTCACATGCGTTCTCTTGAAAGCTGTTTGTCTAATTTTTGAATTACGTATGAATTGCGTTGCTGTGCAGTCGAACTCACAACTCGTTATGCCAGGTGTGGTGAGCTTGCAAGCGACGCAGTGGGTGACTCAACATGCATCGGCCTTATCCGGCTCATCCGGAAATGGAGTGCAGGTGGGGGTGAAAGCTTCTTGATCTTTTTTTGAATCACGTATGAGTGGCGGGGCCGCCCGGCAACCGGACAGTGAACACCGTGTTACCGGGCTCGCTGCGCACCGCGACCGAACCGCCGTGGGCCTGCACCACTGCCCGGACGATGGCGAGGCCCAGCCCGGTGGACCTCTTCGGCCCGGAGCGTCCCTCGCTGCCACGGGTGAAACGCCCGAACACATCGGATTGCAGCTCAGCGGGGATTCCCGGCCCGTTGTCGGCCACCGTCAGCACCGCACCGTCGGATCCGGCAGCCAGCCGGACCGCGACCGCCGTCCCCGCCGGGGTATGAATCCGGGCATTGGTCAGCAGGTTGGCCAGCACCTGCTGCAGGCGGAACCCGTCACCGAGGATGATTACCGCCTCCGCGGGGATCTCCAGGCTCCACCGGCGTTCGGGACCGGCCGCCGCCTCTGCGTCGGCCACCCCCTCCACGCACAGCGCTGACAGGTCGACAGGCTCGTGTGCCAGCGGTCGGCCTTCGTCGAGCCGGGCTAGCAACAGCAGATCATCGACGAGCTCGGTCATCCGCGCCGACTGGGATTCGACGCGCTCCAACGCATAGGCGATGTAACCCGGTACGTCACCGCCGCCGCGACGGGCGATCTCGCTGTAGCCCCGCACGGCAGCCAGCGGCGTGCGCAGTTCGTGGCTGGCGTCGGCGACGAACTGCCGCACCCGGGTCTCGCTGGCCTGACGCTCAGACAGTGCCACCTCGACGTGATCCAACAACCGGTTGAGTGCCAGCCCTACCCGGCCGACCTCGGTGTCCGGATTGGCGTCGCGGACAGCGACCCGGACCGGCATCTCCACTTCACCCCGCTCCAGGGGCATTGCGGCCACGTGGTCGGCTGTGTCGACGACCCTGTTCAGCGGGGCCAGCGCCCGCCGCAGAATCAAGACCTCCGAGACCATCGCCAGTGCGAGCGCGTACAGGCTCAAGACTACGAGGAACCGCAGATTCTCCCGTATAGCACGCTCAGTGCCACTCAGGCTCAGCCCGACCACAAGCGTCTCACCGGTGAGATAACTTTGCCCCGACATCAACCGGTAGGGTCCAAGGCCATCCAAGAGGCGGGTCTGCGGTCCCGGCCCGATGTTGTCCAATTGGCCCGTAGCCGAGGCGGAGACCGGTGCTGTGACGGTTTCCCACGGACTGGTCGCGCCAGGTGCCGACTGCAGCACACCGGCATCGACGGCCCGCCCACCGACCACCGAAGCACCGAGAAAGCCCCTGGGCAGGCCGGGGGCGTCGAGGAAGTCCGGGCCGACTCGCTGCGTCAACGGCGCCCGCGGGACCTCCTGGCCGTGGACCACCCGGGCCCGCACCAGCGACTCTTCGAGTCGCACGTCGAGTCGGTCCCGCAAGACCTGTTGGATGCCGATCTGGGTGACGATGGTGATGCCGGCGCATACCGCCATCAGCACCACAGACCGACCAGCGAGCAGTCGCGCCCGAAGCGACCAGGTGCTAGGCCGCAGGTTTAAGGACATACCCGACACCCCGCAGGGTGTGGATCATCGGGGCACGGCCGGTGTCGATCTTTTTACGCAGATACGAGATGTACAGCCCCACGACATTCGACCGGCTGACGAAGTCGAAGTTCCAGATCTCTTCCAGGATCTGTGTTTTGGACAACACCCGCCGGGAGTTCTGCATCAGAAACTTCAGCAACGCGAACTCAGTACACGTCAACATAATCGGGACACCGTCCCGGGCCACCTCGTGACTAACCACATCCAGCACCAGGTCTCCCACGACCAACGAGGACTCAGCGCCGACCACGGTCGAACCGCGTTGCCGCAACATGTTGCGGAGGCGTAGCACAATCTCCTCGATGGAACTCGTCTTAGTCACATAGTCATCTCCACCAGCCCGCAGGCCTGCGACACGATCCTCGGGGGCATCCCTGGCGCTCAGCACCAGAACCGGCAGATCCGGAAAAGGCGAGCGCAGCATCTCCAGGAATTTCAGCCCGCAGCCGTCGGGGAGTTGGATGTCGAGGACCACCGCATCCGGGGGAGACGCCGACACGGACTCCGCGGCCGATGAGCATGAGGGAGCGGAATCGACGTCCCACCCCTCCATTCGTAACGCCAGCGACAGCATGTCGGCGATCACGACCTCGTCCTCAATGATCAGGACCCGTATCTGGCTGCCGTCGTGACGCCTCATCTGAGGCCTGGTTCCCAGATCGCAAAAAGCTGTCATAGCTACGGACCTTTCTGGACGTCCCTGTGCCGGTAAGTATTGCCGAAGGCGGCATTTCAGTGACAACTATTGGCGAAATGGAAAGGACTTTAGGCCCTTGTGATCGATCAAGCCTCACGGTGGGGTGGCCGTGTCCGCGACAGCGGTCACCGCGACGTCATTTCCTTCCAAACTCTCTGACAAATAAAAACTTTCGAGCTTGGGTGCGAATAGAACTGGATTCCCCGCGCAACCCCCGCGCGCGGCTATGCCTCGCGGGGCCGCGTGACGTGAGCGCCCTCGAGGGAAACCTCGGGGGTGTTCCGCGCCCCAGCGGCAAGAACAAGTGTCTATGCGACTAGACTAGAAATAGTCTATTGACATAGACTAACGTCATGATCGCACCGGCACCCACCAGGGAGATCGTCAAGCAGCTCGCCGCGGCTGGATTCACCAAACGGGACGGAAAGGGCAGCCACACCACGTGGACCTGCGCACACGACCGTTACAACGTGTCCGTCCCGACCGGCCACCGCACGATCAGCCCCGGCGTGCGCCGCCAGATCGACACCGCGATCAGCCGGTGCGACACCGACTGCAAGGAGGACTGACATGCACACCTACCGCGTGAACGTGAGCCGTGACGACCGATGGTGGATGATCACCGTTCCCGAGCTCTACGGCTACGTCGACGCCGCCGGCGCGGTCAACGTCGGTGACACCACTCAGGCTCGTCGGCTGGCTGATGTTCAGACCGAGGCGCGTGACTTCATCTGCACGGTCACCGACTCAGCTCCGTCGGAAGTCGGCCTAGCGATAACGGTCACCGTCGACGGAATGGATGTGACTGCCCGCGCGGAGCAGGTTATCTCCGCTCGTGAGCTCGCTGATCGGTATGCGGCTGCGGCTGGGTTGCAGGCGAGGAAGTTGGCGCGCGAACTCGCTTCTCATGGGGTTGCGGTTCGGGATGTGGGCGATGTGCTGGGAGTGTCTTTTCAGCGGGCGCAGCAGTTGATTTCCGCTGGCTGAGTTTGGTGCACGCCGCGCCGCCATCCTTGGCGCGTGGCCTAGCATGTCGTGTTGTGTTTGGGTCCGGCGGCGGTGTCCTCCTGGCCTGCGCCGACATCCACGCCCGCATCGGCACTGCCGATACGGCAGACACGCCCTAGTCAGAATTGTCGGCAGCGTCTAAGGCCCCTTCTTCCACGCTCTGGCCGTGGCGCTCCGAAATCACTTTGTAGCGGGCGTCACCACCGGGCAGCTTTTCCTTGGCGTAAAACCTCTCCGACCAGCCATACGAGCCATCGGCGCGCTTCTGCCATTCAGTGGTCGAGGTCAAAAACCCGCGGGAATCGTAGATCTTGGACAACGCGTAATCACCACTGCTGAAAACCTCTGAGGTCCGCGTGCCCCCTTGATAGGTGACCGTTTCCGTTGTGAACGATCCATCACTGTGGGTGTATTTCTCGGTAGACGAAGTCAGTTCACCGGAACTGTCGTAATCCCTCGACACATCGACACCGGCATCGCTGTAGGTTTCGCGATAGCCAACGAACACCCCATTGCCGTCGGCGAGTGCGTATCTCTGGCCTTCGATACGGCCGTTTCGCATTTCGCGGCCCTGCTGGGGCTTGCCCTTGGCATCGTAGTTCTGTGTCTGCTGCCACCAACTGTCGACGTCGGCACCTCGGTCCAGTTCGAGATAGCCGATGACCTTACCCTCGGCATCGGTCAAGACCTCTTTCGTCGTCTCTCGGGAGCCGGTCAGCATGCCGTCACCGTCATAAGTGTTAGCCAGAGTGGACCGTGACTGGCCGACGTAGCCGTCTGCAGGGGCAGGACTGACCGGGGCATCGACAGCGATCGGCGGTTTGATGATGATCTCGACAGCCGACGTCAGCCTGCCATCAGCATCGTAAGAGCGTGACCTGTCGACGCTGTCACTGACAAGGCTTCGACGATAGCCCGCGTAGTCGCCATCAGCGTTCGAGAGGACATCTTTCGCGGTTTCGACAATGTCGGTCAGACTGCCGCTGGGGTCGTAGCTATTGGTCCGTTCCCGCCACGATCCGTCGGCATCCGTGGCCTTCTGGCTTTCGATGAATCCCACGACATCGCCATTGGGATCATTGACGACCTCTTTACCGGTCTGCTGCAGTGTCCCGGAATCTCGTGCAGTCGTCTCAGAGGAGATCAGGTTGCCCTTCGGATCGTAAATCTCGAACCGATCGCGGGAACTGATGATCTTTCGATCAGCGTCGAAAACGTCTTCTCTCGTGGTTACGCGGGTCTCGACCAGAGTGCCTTTCCAGACATCTTTCTTCACCTGGCCCACCGACTCTGGGACCTCTTTGTAATCGTAAACATGCTCGGTGTTGGTCACGCTTTCGCGATACCCCGTGACGGCGCCGGCCGGATCGGTCAGGACCTCTTTGACGGTCTTTTCTGTTCCAGTTAGATTTTCATCAACGGTTGCGTCGTAGCGTTTCACCTCGAACGACCACGGCCCGCCCAATTCGGACTCGAAACCGCCGCTGTTGACCGGGACAAGGGGCACAGCCTCTAGAGACGAGTTGACGGACCAGTCCTTTTGCGGACCGCTCGCGTTGGGCACCTCTGGCGGAATGCCGCCAGGGTGGTAGGAGCTGAATCTGTCCGTCGTGGCGTCCCGGTAGTCCTCCCGAACGCCCATCGAGTTGCCATCCGCGTCGAAGAACTCTGTTCTGCCGGTTTCGGCCGTCATCGTGCCATCACCGTCGTACGTCTTGACACTCTGTGTCGATGAGGTCTTCTTTCCGTCGGCGAGTGGGTTCGGATTGTCGTAGCGATCAGAGGCCGTCGTCGACGACGTCAGCTTGCCATCAGCGCCGTAGGAATCGGTGACCGTTTCAGCGGAGGTCACCTTGCCATTGGCGTCACGTTTCTCTGTGCTGAGGGTTTCTGAGGTCTTCTTTCCGTTGGTGGTCTCGGTCGATGAGGTCGAGATCACCAACGTCCCGTCAGCGCCGTAACTCTTGGTGGTCTCTTTCGACGAGGTCAGCCGACCGTCCGAGTCGTAGGACTTGGTCTTCTCGGTCGATGAGGTCGGCTTGCCGTCGGTGCCGACGACTTCGGCGGTGACCGTCGACGATGTCGGCTCGCGGGAGCCGCTGTAGTCCGTGGTCGTGGTGGTGGATGTCTTCGTGCCGTCCTTGTCGTTGACCAAGCTTGTGGTCTTTTCGCGGGAGCCTCCGCCGTCAAGTTTCTCTTTCGTGGTCTCGGTGGACGAGGTCAGATTGCCCTCGGCGTCGCGGATTTCGACACGGGATCCGATTTTGTTCCCGCCGGCGTCGACGACGTCCACGGTCTTTTCGCCCGTGTTGGTGTTGGGCTCCTCGGGTTTGGGCGGGCCGGGGGGCTTGGGGGGGCCGAGTTCGAGGCCGTAGGTCAGGTTGACGATGTCGGTGATATCCAGGCTCGGCGCACCGAGTGTCCAGGTGTCTCCGTCATGAACCGGGACCTTCAGATCCAGGATGGTCTGATTCTGCAACCCGACGAACGGGGTGATCCTGAGGTAGCTGTAGAGCAGTTTGCCAACGACCGGGATTTTCTGAACCTTGCCGGGAAGTTCGATGCCCCAGGACGTTTTGAGGTCTGCGTTGATGTAGAGCTTGATGTCGACGTCTTGGAGGGTGAGGAAGTCCCGCCAGCCTTCGGTGGTGTTGTAGGTATGGTCCACCGGCGTCCACGATCCGTTGGTACAGTTCCCGGCCTCTTTGCTGCCGCACGAATTCCAGCCCATGTTGGACGTCCAGTAGTACACACCCTTGTACTGGTCCAGGGTGGCGTCCTGGGAGGGGAAAGACAGGGCTGCGCTGGCCGAGAGCACTCCTTCGATGGAAACGGTGCCTGCTTCCTCAAGTTCCTCGTAGAGGAACTGTTTGGTGGGTGGCGTGTCGCCGGTCAGGTGAATCGTCACAGCGTCGGCCTGGGCGATGGCGGTGTTCAGATTCATCCGCAGCGCCGGACCGAGGGTCACCGCCATGTTGACGCCGTGAGACCACCGGTCCGGATTGAGCTTGCCCCACAAGCCGTGGGGAACGATGACATAGCCATACGCCGCCACGCCCGCGTCGACCGACACACACAGCCCGGCCATGTCACACCCCTTGCGCAGCTGTCCGAGGTTCTCGCCCAGACCCTGCCCCTTTTGCCAGATGGCCCAGTCGCCCGCGCCCTTCTGGTACCAGTGCTCGACGTAATAAGACACCGGTGTGGCCATTCCCCAGGTGTAGACCTGGCCGTTACAGGTCACGTCCTTGGCGCACGACGGGGCCACCCCATCCGGACCACCGAAAATCGGGTCGTTCGCCCCGAGGATCTCGTTGGGGTTCGGCGCTGTGTCGACGTGGTTGAAGGTGTAGTCCAAAAGACCCAGATCCAGTAAATCCTTGTTCAGCGCGGCTTTGGAGAGGTCCTCGAACCCGGGAACACCGCCCATGATGAACTGGTAGGCGGCACTGAGGGTTTCCAGGTCCGGTTTATATCCGTAGGACCGGTCACCCTGGTCATACGGTTGGCGGGTCACCGTCCACGTGCCCGCCGACCCGATACCCGGTGTGTACTGCTCGATAGCCCCGTTCTTCAGGCCCACGACCACATTCGACCCCACAACGGTCATGGTCCTCACCTCGGCCTTGTCGTTGCCGAAAAAGCCCTGCGACTGCCCGTCCTGCCACACCGCCATCGTTGTGCCATCCCAGTACTCGACCCGCCCGCTGGCGAAGCCGGCGACGAAGCCCGATCCGTAGGGCATCAGGACGTTCACCCGATCGCCGTCGAGTTTCTGCTGCTGCAATGTTTGGGAGTCCCCGTTTCGACGAGAGATAAAGCCGCCCCCGTTGGCCTTCCACTCGTAGATCGAGCCTTTGGTGAGCCCGACCAGAAACCCTCCCGGCCCGTACGGGACCATCACATTGGCCGCGTCCTTTTCAGGCCATGAGCCTCCACTATTACCCGGCTGGTTCAGCTCCTTGCTCCAGCCCGAAGCATTGTGCTGAACGACCTTCGAGTCGGCCTGGCCGACGAGGAAGTTGTCGGCGCCCCACTCGGCGGGTGCCGGGATCATCGCCTGCCCCGAGTAGATATCGCCGAAGATAGACGAGGCCAATTCGGTCCATCCGTAGGTCGGTCCGTTGTTCCACCGCTGGACAGCCCCGTTGGCCAACCCGACGACAAACGTCGGCAGCCCGGCGCTGTCGGTGCCGAAGGGCATTATCTTCCGCACCGCACTCTGCCAGCCGGAATCGTGCAGCTCCCACCAACCCGGCTTACCCGCCCCATACCTGGCCTCGTTGTACTGCTCCACCGCCCCATCGGCCAGCCCGACAAGGAACCCGTCGCAGCCGCCCTCGCACACATCAGGCCGTCCCTTGTAAGGAATCAAGGCCGTAACGTCGGAGTTCCACCCGGTGTTGGCCAGTTCCACCCAGTGACCGGCCGCGGTGGACGGATCATCGTAGGAAATTCCGGGAATCCACTTCTGCACCGCGCCGTCGCCCAGACCCACCACAAGCCCCGGAACACTGGTGTACTCCCCGGTCGGTGCGTCATAGGTCACCGACGCCGACAGCGACCCGCTCTCCAGCGGCTCGTCGAACACCACCTGCAGGTGACCACTGTCAAGCATCGAGGCGCCTGCCAGCGGCCTGGGCGGGATGATGGTGGTTCCGTCGCTCAACATCACATCGGCAACGTCTTCGAAAACCACCTTCCCCTTGGTATCGACCTTGTAGACGTAGCTCAAATCCGCCAACCCGCCACTCGGGTCGGTCCAGCCACTGAGCCGCAACTGCCCGGTAGCCGGCCGGGACGTCGCCGCCCAGTTGATCCCGGCCGCCACCGGGACCCGCGAGGCGGCGTACGGCACCGCATCACCGGTGACCGTCAAGGTCTGATACACCGGCGTCTTGTTGTAGTCGCCGTAGAGGATCATCGCCGTGACCGGACTGTCCCAGTCGTTCTTGTGAAGCATCACCTTGGTGCCATCGGCAAGGTAATGCAGCACCTGCCCCTTCCCGGTGCCGGCGAAATAACCCCCGAACCCATCACCGACCAGGGTGAACACATCATCAGAGGTTTTCTGCTGGGATGTCGACGCTGCCAACGCCGGAGTCGCCGGAGCCGCCGCCTGCGTCGGCGGCGCACTTCCTGTGTCCGCCTCGGTGGTCCCCTGCACCGTCGCCGCGTACTGGCTCACACTGTAGGAATCGACATATACATCGGCGCTGCCGATGTTCAGCGAGACCCCCGAGAAGGACGCCCCGTCCAGCTTGAACGTCTTACGGAAGTTGGCATACCCGGACTGGAAGTCCGATCCGGTGATGTCATAGACCGAATCGATCCCCTTGCCATTGACCGTCGCCGGGTCAAGCAACGTCCCGCTGAACACAAAGCCACCCGAAGCGTTCCTGGCCGCCGTGGTCTGGTCGAGGATCACGGTGTACTCAGCGGTACCGTTCGCCCCGTTCGCCCCGAAGAAATCAAGCCCGAAACGGATATCCCCGTTGGCGGCCTCCACCGTCTTCCACCGCTGGGCCGCATCGGCCAGCGACATCTCCCCGTCGACCCCGTTCTGCGTCCACCCCACCGCGGTATCAGCGGGCAGCGACAACGTGACAGTGCCGGTCAGCTTCCCCTGCGCGTTCTTGGCGATCGTGATCCCCGCCGGGGTGCCCAGCAGATACAGCGCCGAGGGCGCCACACTGCCGGTGGCCGGCGCGCTGGACCCCAGTGCGAACGGATGGGTCGGGCCGGCCTCACCAACCGCGACCGCCACCATCGTCGAGTTCGCCTGACCCGCAACAAGATTGAATAGGTTGATCCCACGGCCCGCGCTGGTGACCTCCACCGTGAAACTATCCGAACCGGCGAAGTCCGCACCCGGCTTGTAGACATAGCTGCCGTCGGCCTCAAGGCTGATCGTGCCCAACTGTGGGGCCTTGACCACCGAATAGCTCAGCGCATCACCATGAGCGTCATAACCATTGACCACACCGGTGATCTGCTGAGCCGACGAGGTCAACTGCACCGGCCCCGCACCGGGGGCGTGCCGGAACAACGTCTTGCGCACGATCAGCAGCGCACCCTCAAGGTTGGCCGCCAACTGATGCAACGGCCCATCGGGCAACCGGCGCACCAGATCGGAGAAGTCCAGGAAAAACTTCTGCACCGTGTTGTGCACGACCTGCTGCGGGGTGAGCTTCACCGGCGCAGCGGCCATCGACGGCGCCGCGTACGGCCGTGGGCGCAGCTTCGCCGGCGCTGTCCCGGCCGGGTCTGAACCTTCCGGCATCGGCTGCCAGCGCGCCCCCGTATTCGGCGCATCTCCTGCAACCGCAGCCACCACCGCCACCGCGGTCGCACTCGAGGCCACCCTCAACCCCGCACCGCCCTCGCCAGCAGGCGAAGAACCGCCCCCACCAGCAGGCGATGGAGCCGACACCGCCGCCGTCACCGGCACCGACGCCGCACCTGCCACCGACGGCGACACCCCCGACGGAACACCCGCCGCCGCACTGCCTGACCCGCGCGTCCCCCGCCGCACCGGCAACTCACCGACTGGCCCCGCCACCGGCACCGCCGCGGCGCCCACCGGGCCGGGCACCGCCACACGGCCGCGCGCCGGCCGCGCGCCGGACACCGGCCCGACCCCGGCAACCGACGAACCGGTACCACGAGAACCGCCAGCCCCCGGCCGCGTCACCCCACCGTCGCCGGAGTCCCGAGCCGCTGACGGCCGCTGACTCGCCGACGAGGGACCCGAGGAGTCAGCCCCCGGCCCACCATCAGGACCGGTCTCGGCCCCCGCGAGCGCCGCCGGCCCCGCCAGGAACAACCCCACCGCGAACGCCAACGCACTACCACGGGCAAACCTTGTCGCCCGCTTGTTGGCGGCCCTCTTCGGCGTGGTCCTTTTAGCTGCCATCGCGGTGTCCTTCCAAACTCTCTGACAAATACAAACTTTCGAGCCTGGGTGCGAATAGGACTGGATTCCCCGCGCAACCCTCAGCCACGCGTCGCCGTCAACGCCCAGAGACGCCGCCGGTCCTGGCAACCGTCACGACCAGCTACTTGGCCTGGCACTGCTTTCCCGGCCCAGCCAGACCCACCGCCGGGCCCTTGAACGGTTGACTCAGGTCGATCTTCGCGCAGGCCGAAACCAGCGGGTACGTCCCCATGACTCCGCGAGGACCGAACGTCGTCAGGGCCTTGCCGTAAAAAGGTGACCGCTTCGTGCTCGACGAGGACGTGGACGCCGCCGGTGCGGGCGCCGCGGCAGGCGGCGCAGGTACCCTGTCGGGCAACAATCCCGCCGAGCGCGATGGGCCACCTGCCGCCCGACTCGTCGGCCCTGTGGTCCTCGGCGGCGCGGCATTGGAATCGGCGGCACTGGCCGAGGACCCATCGTCGGAGGTATCCGCCGCAGCCACACCGGCCGGCGGACCGGCCAGGCACACCCCCAACGCGAACGCCGCCGCACCCACCCGTGCGGCTTTCTTGCCAGTGCTCATTCCGGTTCCCCTTTTGCAGTTCTCGGATCCCGTGTTTCCGCTGCTGCCATGTGACGTATCACAGCAAACCAGTAACCTTCAGCCCTTGACAGATCGCATCGGACGGGTCGTCCATGCAGGCATGAGTAAATGTTCGTGGACCTGTTCGTGAACCCTGTTTGTGCTGCGTAAGAACTTGATATGAAACTGAGCCAGACCTGAGAGATCCGCTTCACCGTCGCGGGGGTGCAGCTATGTCAACGAGACCGTCAGCGCAACGCAGCCTCACCGCTAAATACTGAGTCAGGAGCGAGGTATTGGGGAACCCCGCGACGGGCTACACCCCAGAGCGAAATCGTGGCGCGAGCGGTCTGTGGTGACTACTGTCGGGGCAGTGCGAGGCAGCACCCGTTCGTAGCAAAAGCCCTTGTGGCATCCGAGTCGAAAGTAGAACTTCAACATGGCCGGTCTCGACGACCTCTTAAACCAGATCCCGGTGGCGGACATCGCCAGCAAGCTCGGCGCCGACCAGGGTGAGGTGAATCAGGCGATCCAGACCCTGGTGCCGACCCTGTTGGGCACTCTGCAGGAAAACGTCCAAGCGGACGACATCGACTCCACCCACCTCGAGTCGGCCGTCGTGGCCGAGGGGGAGAGCGATCTTCTCGATGGCGGCGTCAATGTCGACCAGCTCGACGAGAACCAGGGCAACAACCTCATCGCCAGCCTGTTCGGCGGCAACGACACCAACCAGGTCGCTTCGGCGCTGGCTGGCGGCGGTGCCCCGGGCGGCGACCTGATCAAGCGGCTGTTGCCAATGCTCGCCCCGATCGTGCTGGCCTACGTCGGCAAGCAGTTCTCGCAGCGACAGTCCGGCGCGGGTGCACAGGCTCAGGCTGCTCCAGGCGGCGGCGGCGGCGGCATCGGCGATGTGCTGGGCAGCATCCTCGGCGGCGCGTCCGGTGGCGGTGCGGCCAACAACCCGCTGGGCAGCATCCTGGGCAGCGTGCTCGGCGGCGGTGCGGCCGGCGGCCAGGGCGGTGCGCTCGGCAGCATCCTGGGCGGCCTGCTACGCGGCGGCAAGTAACCCGGTTACGCGAGTGCGCGCAGGTCGCCCGGCGGCCTGCGCGCACCCGTTTCTAGAATCGTCGGGTGCCCAACTCTGAAGACTCCCGCGCCGACTCACTCCCCAAATCGTGGGACCCCGGCGCGGTAGAGAGCGTTCTGTATCAGGAGTGGGTCGACGCCGGTTACTTCACCGCCGACGCCGCCAGTGGGAAGCCGCCCTACTCGATCGTGTTGCCGCCGCCCAATGTGACCGGCAGCCTGCACATGGGCCACGCGTTGGACCACACCCTGATGGATGCGCTGACCCGGCGCAAGCGCATGCAGGGCTTCGAAGTGCTCTGGCTGCCCGGCATGGACCACGCCGGAATCGCCACCCAGTCGCTGGTGGAGAAGCAACTCGGCGCCCAGGGCGTCCAGAAGGACGACCTCGGCCGCGACTCCTTCATCGAGAAGGTCTGGGAGTGGAAGCAGGAGTCCGGCGGCACCATCGGCGCCCAGATGCGCCGCCTCGGCGACGGCGTCGACTGGAGCCGCGACCGGTTCACGATGGACGAGGGACTGTCCCGCGCCG
Organism: uncultured Actinomycetes bacterium; assembly: GCA_903862565.1. Taxonomy (GTDB): domain Bacteria; phylum Actinomycetota; class Actinomycetes; order Mycobacteriales; family Mycobacteriaceae; genus Mycobacterium. The sequence continues at coordinate 14,960 of CAIOYU010000370.1, forward strand.
TGCGCACCATCTTCAAGCGCCTGTACGACGCCGGGCTGATCTACCGGGCCGAACGCCTGGTCAACTGGTCGCCGGTACTGCAGACCGCGATCTCCGACCTCGAGGTCAAGTACGAAGAGGTCGAGGGCGAGTTGGTGTCGTTCCGCTATGGCTCTCTCGATGACGCCGAGCCGCACATCGTGGTGGCCACCACCCGGATCGAGACCATGCTCGGTGACACCGCCATCGCCGTGCACCCCGACGACGACCGCTACCGCCATCTGGTGGGCAAGACCCTGCCCCATCCCTTCCAGGACCGCGAGATCGTCATCGTGGCCGATACTCACGTCGACCCCGAATTCGGCACCGGCGCAGTCAAAGTCACTCCGGCGCACGATCCGAGCGACTTCGAGATCGGCATGCGGCACAACCTGGCGATGCCGTCGATCATGGATACCAAGGGCCGGATCGTCGACACCGGAACGCAATTCGACGGCCTTGACCGCTTCGAGGCCCGCTATGCGGTGCGCCAGGCACTGGCCGAAGACGGCCGCATCGTCGCCGAGAAACGCCCCTATCTGCACAGCGTCGGGCACTCCGAACGCAGCGGGGAGCCGATCGAACCGCGCCTGAGCCTGCAGTGGTGGGTGAAGGTCGAATCGATGGCCAAGGCGGCCGGCGACGCTGTTCGCAACGGCGACATCGTCATCCATCCGAAGAGCCTGGAACCGCGCTGGTTCGCCTGGGTCGACGACATGCACGACTGGTGCATCTCCCGGCAGCTGTGGTGGGGGCACCGCATCCCGATCTGGCACGGTCCGGACGGGCAGACCGTCTGCGTCGGACCGGATGAAACCCCGCCCGCGGGCTGGGAGCAGGATCCCGACGTCCTGGACACCTGGTTCTCCTCGGCGCTGTGGCCCTTCTCGACCATGGGCTGGCCGGACCGCACCGCCGATCTGGAGAAGTTCTATCCGACAAGCGTTCTCGTCACCGGATACGACATCCTCTTCTTCTGGGTCGCCCGGATGGTCATGTTCGGCACCTTCGTCGCGCAAGACGACGCGATCACCTCCGGTGGCGAACGCGGCCCGCAGGTACCGTTCGAGAATGTCTTCCTGCACGGACTGATCCGCGACGAGCACGGCCGCAAGATGAGCAAGTCCCGCGGCAACGGCATCGACCCCCTGGACTGGGTGGAGCTTTTCGGTGCCGACGCACTGCGCTTCACCCTGGCCCGCGGGGCCAGCCCGGGTGGAGACCTGTCGATCGGCGAGGACCACGCCCGGGCGTCGCGAAACTTCGCCACCAAGTTGTTCAACGCCACCCGGTTCGCGCTGATGAACGGGGCGGCCCCCGCACCCCTTCCCGCGCTCGCCGACATGACCGACGCCGACCGCTGGATCCTGGGCCGGTTGGAGGAGGTGCGCGCCGAGACCGACAACGCCCTGGACGGCTACGAGTTCAGCCGAGCCTGCGAATCGCTGTACCACTTCGCCTGGGACGAGTTCTGCGATTGGTATCTGGAGTTGGCGAAAGTGCAACTCGCCCAAGGTGTTTCCCACACCACCGCCGTCCTGGCAGCGGTGCTGGACACCTTGCTCAAGTTGCTGCACCCGGTGATGCCGTTCGTCACCGAAGTGCTCTGGAAGGCTCTGACCGGCGGGGCCGGGGCGGAGTCGCTGGTGATCGCGGACTGGCCGGCGGCGTCGGGGTTCACGCTGGATTCCGTTGCGGCCCAGCGCGTCGCGGATCTGCAGAAGCTGGTGACCGAGGTACGCCGATTCCGTAGCGATCAGGGCCTGGCCGACCGGCAGAAGGTCCCCGCCCGCCTGGGCGGCATCGAGGCGGCAGGACTGGATGCACTGGTGCCCGCCGTGACCGCGCTGGCATGGCTGACCAGTCCGGAGTCGGAATCGGATGCGGGGTTCACACCCACCGCGCAGGTCGAGGTGCGGGTGTCCGGCGGCACCGTCGCCGTCGAGTTGGACACCTCCGGCACCGTCGACGTCGAAGCCGAACGCCGCCGACTGGACAAGGATCTGGCCGCCGCACAGAAGGAACTCGCCGCGACCACGGCCAAACTCGGCAACGAGGCGTTCCTGTCCAAGGCTCCCGCGGACGTCGTCGCCAAGATCCGCGACCGGCAGAGGTTGGCGCGCGAGGAAGTGGACCGGATCGGCACGCGGTTGGCTGCCCTGACATGAGTAAGCCGGAGCCCAACCCTGACGAGATCGCGGCGTTGTGGCACGTCGAGCACCTTCTGGATCAGCGTTGGCCGGAAACCAAGCTCGAACCGAGCACCGTGCGCATCGATGCGCTGATGGAATTGCTCGGCTCCCCGCAGAACAGCTACCCGAGCATCCACATCGTCGGCACCAACGGCAAGACGTCGGTGACCCGCATGGTCGACGCGTTGCTGACGGCGTTCAATCAGCGCACCGGCCGAACCACCAGTCCGCACCTGCAGTCGGCCATCGAGCGGATCGCGATCGACAACCAGCCGATCAGCCCGGCCCGCTACGTCGAGACCTACCGCGAGATCGAGCCGTTCGTGCACATGGTCGACGAGCAGTCGGTGGCAGGAGCGTTCGGCCCGCCCGGGCCGGTGATGAGCAAGTTCGAGGTCGTCACGGGGATGGCCTTCGCGGCCTTCGCCGACGCCCCGATCGACGTGGCCGTCGTCGAGGCCGGCATGGGCGGGAGTTGGGACGCCACCAACGTCGTCGACGCCTCGATCGCGGTGATCACGCCGATCGGCATGGACCACGCCGAGTACCTGGGTGCCACCGTCGGTGAGATCGCCGCCGAGAAGGCCGGTGTCATCAACGGGCCCCGCGGCGAGATCGTGCCGGTCGAGACCGTCGCCGTCATCGGCCGCCAGCCGAAGGACGCCATGGACGTCATCCTGGCCCATGCGGAGCGGGTCGCGGCCGTCGTCGCGCGGGAGGACTCCGAATTCGCGGTCCTGAGTCGCCAGGTCGCCATCGGCGGTCAGGTACTGGAATTGCAGGGCCTCGGCGGGGTGTACTCGAATGTCTTCCTGCCACTGCACGGAGAACACCAGGCGCACAACGCCGCGGTGGCGCTGGCCGCTGTTGAGGCGTTCTTCGGGGCCGGGGTCGACCGTCAGCTCGACGTCGACGTCGTGCGCGCCGGCTTCGCAGCGGCGACCAGTCCGGGTCGGCTAGAGCGGATGCGCAGCGCGCCAACGGTATTCATCGACGCCGCACACAATCCCGCTGGCGCGGAGGCGCTTGCTACCGCCCTGGCCGAGGAGTTCGACTTCCGCTACCTGGTGGGCGTTCTGAGCGTGATGGCCGACAAGGACGTGATGGGCATCCTGCTGGCGCTGGAGCCCGCGTTCGACCGGATCGTGGTGACCCACAACGGCTCACCCCGGGCGCTGGACGTTGATGAGTTGGCGTGGCGCGCCGAGGAGGTGTTCGGGCCCGAACGGGTCGTTCGCGCGGAGAACCTGCCCGATGCCATCGAGACCGCGACCGCTCTGGTCGAAGATGCCGCGGCCGACGCCGAGGGATTCTCCGGCGCGGGAATCGTCATCACCGGATCGGTCGTGACCGCGGGTGCCGCTCGCACCCTGTTCGGGAAGGACCCCGCGTGAGTGACCCCTGGAAGAGTTTCCGCGGCGTGATGGCCGGCACCTTGATCTTGGAGATCATCACCGTGCTGCTCGCGCTGCCGGTGGTCGGCACGGTGGGCGGTGGGCTGACGCCGGCGTCGACGGGCTATCTGCTCGGCTTCGTGGCTCTGCTGGTCGTGTTGACGGGGATGCAGGGCCGACCGTGGGCGATCTGGGCAAATGTCGCGGCTCAACTGGTGTTGGTAGCCGGGTTCTTCGTGTACCCGGCGGTGGGTTTCATAGGACTGCTGTTCCTGATCGTGTGGGGGATCATCGCCTACCTGCGCGCGGAGGTGCTGAGCCGTCAGCGCCAGGGACTGTTGCCCAGCCAGCAGGTCCCGGAGGACTGACCGGTAGGCTCTGCGCCG
>CAIOYU010000371.1 GCA_903862565.1 uncultured Actinomycetes bacterium
CCGCCAGACCGGCCAATCCGATCCACACCCACATGCCCCAGGGATAGACCGAGCCCCAGCCCTGGTGGTCGGCGAACCACCACGCCCCGCCGATGCACGCTGCACCCACCGCCGCGGCCACCGGCAGCCGATGGAGCAGCCAGCGCCTCGACCGCCAGCCGGCAGCGCCGATCAGGGTCAGCGCAGCCAATGCCTGGATCGTCACCGGAAACCAGCCGTCGATCAACGAGATCTCGCCGGTCTCGGCTTCATGGGCCGCGATGGGGGTGGCTGGGGGTACCGCCGCCGGAACCTGCCCCGGGTCCGGCTTCGCCGCCGACGCGGGGGGCGATGTCGTCGGCGGCAGCGGGTGCGCCGCGACGAAGGTCGGGCAGTCGTTGGCGACAGGCTGCTCACGAAGGCGCCGGGCGACCCAGTCCATCGTCTCGGAATCCAGTGTCGGTGTAGGCGCCCGACGCACGGTGATCGGATCGCGCATCTGGCAGGCACGCGTGATCGCGCGCTCTGTCCATGCGGCCGGGGTGAGCGGGTCCCGGTCGCCGTAGGTCACCAGCATCGGCTGCTGTGCGGGTCCCTGGGGAAGGGAGGTCTTGTCGAGGTAGTGGCGCAGCGCGGCCAGCGCTGTCGGGCTTGCAGGCCGGAGATCGTCGGGACCGATCCGGGCGTTGACGGCCGCCCGTGCAGCGTCGTCGTCGGGACGGCAGTTCTGCAGGAGGTCCCAGTTCTGTTTGACGACCCCACTCCGGTAGTCGTCAAGGCGGAACTGGCTCCCGTACTCGGAGGCGAGTGCAGCCAGGTAACCGATGTAGACGCGACGCTGTTCGGGGGTGAGCCTCCCGGTGGCGGCGGCGTCGGCAAGACCGGAAAGATCCGCGATCGGTGCGATGCTCACGGTGCCGCGCAGGCTCTGGAACCCGTAGTTGTCGGCGAGCTCGTTGAGGGCCCACGCGGCCTGGCCACCCTGAACCTCACCGACCGCGACCCAGATCGGCGACGTGTCCGGCATCAGATTCTTGGCGGCCCGAGCGGCGTCGAGCATGTTGTAACCCGCGGTCGTCGAGTCCAGAACCGGGTGATAGAGGAGCTTGCCCTCGGACGGCACTCCCAGCCCCTGGTAGTCCGGCACTGCGACGACGTAACCGGCCTTCAGCAAGGTGTTGATGGCCGGCTGATCCGGCGGCGGCGCACAACCCGGGGAGGTGCCGTTGACCGCCCGGCCGTAGACGACCACGTGGAACCCGCCCGCCGGTGCCGGTCCCTGCGGCACATAGACGGAGCCGGTGACGTGGGTCCTGGAATCGTCGATCCCCGACCGCGATACGTAGGTCATGCGCTGCGCGGAGGCCGCGTCCGCAGGCAGTGTCACGTTCGACCCGGACATCGTCTCGACGTGGACGATCGCTCCCGATTCGTCGGCGAGGTGGGGCTTTGCCGAACCACCACAGCCGGCGACGAGAGCCGCTGTCATGAGCGCGATCAGAACCCGTGCAAGAACCATCCCCGACCTTTCCCTCACCGGTGCCTCACATTCTGCTTTCCCCGTGCGCCTGCGAACCAAGCTGCCGGTCGGCATGACCGACCGATCGGGTATGAAGAACGGCGATGCCCAAAGATCCGTCTCCACCGCCCCGGCCTGATGCCCGGCCTGATGCCCGGCCTGATCCGATAGCCGCCGCCCGCGCCAATTGGGAACGTGCAGGGTGGGGCGAGGTCGCCGACGGCATGGTCGCCGTGACCTCGGTGATGCGCGCACACCAGATTCTGCTGGCCCGGGTGGAGAACGCGCTGCGGCCCTACGATCTCAGCTTCTCCCGCTTCGAGGTACTGCGGCTACTGGCATTCAGCCGTGCCGGGGCGCTGCCGATCACCAAAGCCTCCGACCGGCTCCAGGTTCACGTCACCAGCGTCACCCACGCCATCCGGCGCCTGGAGGCCGACGGCCTCGTGCAGCGCGTTCCGCACCCGACCGATGGCCGCACCACCCTCGTGCAGATCACCGACCTCGGCCGGTCGACGGTCGAGGACGCCACCGCGACCCTCAACGCGCAGGTGTTCGCCGACATCGGCATGCCCGCCGAGCAGGCCCGCGCGCTGGTCGGGTCGATCGAAACGCTGCGCCACCACGCCGGCGACTTCTGACGCTCAGCGCAGCGTCTCGATGACGGCGCTGAAGTCCAGATCGGGATGGGCGTCGGCGAAGCGGGCGTAGATCTGAGCCGCGTGGCTGCCCAGCGGGGCGGACGCGCCCGTCGAGGCCACCGCGTCCATCGCCAAGCCAAGGTCCTTGTTCATCAACGCCGTTGCGAAGCCGGGCTTGAACTCGTTGTTGGCCGGCGACGTCGGAACAGGCCCGGGCACTGGGCAATTCGTGTGCACGGCCCAGCAGTTTCCGGTTGCTCCGGTGATCACGTCGAACAGTGACTGTGCCGAGAGGCCGAGATTCTCGGCCAGAACGAACGCCTCGCCGACGGCGATCTGCTGCACTGCAAGCAGCATGTTGTTGCAGAGCTTTGCGGCCTGGCCGGCACCGGAGTCGCCGCAGTGAATGATCTTGCCCGCCATGGCTTCCACGACCGGACGCGCTGTCTCCAGAGCGGCTGCCTCGCCGCCGACCATGAACGCCAGCGTCCCGGCGACCGCGCCCTTGACTCCGCCGGAGACCGGGGCGTCCAGTTGCGCGAAGCCGCGTTCGGCGGCGTAGGCGTGCACGCTGCGGGCATCGTCGACCGCGATCGTTGAGCTGTCGATGAACAGCGTTCCCGTGCCGGCCGACGGCATCACCTCGGCGTAGCACGACTTCACCAGTGCGCCGTTGGGCAGCATCGTGATGACCACGTCAGCGCCCTCCACAGCCGCGGGTCCGCTGTCGAAGACCGCGACGCCCTTCCCGGCTGCGGCGTCGCGGGCGGCGTCCATCGGGTCGAATCCGCGCACGCTGTATCCGGCGTTGACGAGGTTGGCCGCCATCGGCCCGCCCATGTTGCCGAGGCCGAGGAACGCGATCGTGGTCATCTGGAATCCTTTACGCCGATGCGCGCGCCCGGGAGGCTTCGGCCCGCCCGATCACCACACGCATGATTTCGTTGGTGCCCTCCAGGATTCGGTGGACGCGAAGATCACGGACGATCTTCTCCACCCCGTACTCCCGCAGGTAGCCGTACCCGCCGAGAAGCTGCAGCGCCTGGTCGGCGACGCCGAAGCAGGCGTCGGTGACGTAGCGCTTCGCCATGGCGCACAGCGTCACTTTGTCCGGTTCGTCGTTGTCGAGAGCGTCGGCCGCCCGCCACAGCATCAGCCGCGAGGTCTCCAGGGCGGTCGCCATGTCGGCCAGGGCGAACCGGATGGTCGGTTCGTCGATCAGCGCACCCCCGAACGCCTGGCGATCGGCGACATAGCGAACGGCCTTGTCGTAGGCGGCCTGACCGCCGCCCAGGGAACACGCGGCGATGTTGAGGCGGCCTCCGTTCAGGCCGTTCATCGCGATGCCGAATCCTTTACCGTCGCCATCGGTACCGCCGAGCATGGCGTCCGCCGGCACCCGGACGCCCTCCATGATCACCTGGGCGGTGGGCTGAGCATGCCAGCCCATCTTCTCCTCGTTGGCGCCGAAACTCAGCCCCGGCGTTCCTTTTTCGACGATGAAAGCCGAGATTCCCCGCGGACCTTCGGAGCTTGTCCGGGCCATGACGACGTACACGTCGGACATCCCGGCTCCGGAGATGAACTGCTTCACCCCGTCGAGCACGAAATGGTCGCCATCCCGAACCGCCTTGGTGCGCAATGCCGCTGCGTCCGAGCCGGCGCCGGGCTCGGTCAGGCAGTAGCTGGCGATGGCCTCCATCGAGGCCAGCTTCGGGATCCAGGCTTTGCGCTGCTCGGCCGTTCCGTAGGTGTCGATCATCCAGGCGCACATGTTGTGGATCGAGATGAAGGACGAGATGACCGGGTCGGCGATGGCGAGTTGCTCGAAGATCCGCACGGCGTCGATGCGGCGCAGTCCGCTGCCGCCGACGTCCTCGCCGCAGTAGATCGCGCCCATGCCCAACTCGGCCGCCTCGCGCACCACGTCCACCGGGAAGTGCTTCGTCTTGTCCCACTCCAGGGCATGTGGCGCAAGTCGTTTGGCGGCGAAGGCCGCCGCCGTGTCGACGATCACCCGATCGTCGTCATCCAGCGCGAGGAAGGTCACCGGTGCTACTTCATCGTCGGGATGACGAATTCCGCGCCATCCTTGATGCCCGACGGCCAGCGCTCGGTGACAGTCTTGGTCTTGGTGTAGAACAGGATCGAATGCGGGCCGTGCTGGTTGAGGTCGCCGAAGCCGGACCGCTTCCAGCCGCCGAAGGTGTGGTACGAGACCGGAACCGGGATCGGCACGTTGACGCCGACCATGCCGACCTGCACCCGGGAGACGAAGTCGCGGGCGGTGTCGCCGTCGCGGGTGAAGATCGCCACGCCGTTGCCGTACTCGTGCTCGTTGGGCAGTCGCAGGGCTTCCTCGTAGTTCTTGGCGCGCACGATGCACACCACCGGGCCGAAGATCTCGTCGGTGTAGATCGACATCTCGGGGGTGACGCGGTCGAACAGGGTGGGGCCGATGAAGAAGCCGCCCTCGAGGCTCTCGTCGCCGAATGTGAGTTCGTCGCTGGCCTTTTCGCGTCCGTCGACGACGATCTCCGCCCCCTCGGCAACACCGGCGTCGATATAGCCGCGCACCCGGTCCAGGGCGGCCTCGGTGACCAGCGGGCCGTAATCGGCCTTGGGGTCCAGGCTGTGGCCCACCCGGAGGTGTTCGACCCGCTCGGCCAGCCGGTTGCGCAAGCGGTCGGCGGTCTCGTCGCCGACGGCGACGGCGACGCTGATCGCCATGCAACGCTCGCCGGCGCTGCCGTATCCGGCTCCGACCAGGGCGTCGATGGCCTGGTCGAGGTCTGCGTCGGGCATGACGATCATGTGGTTCTTGGCGCCGCCGAAGCACTGCGAGCGCTTCCCGTGCGCGGCCGCGCCGGAGTAGATGTACTGCGCGATGTCGGAGGAGCCGACGAAGCCGATCGCCTTGATGTCGGGGTGGGCGATGATCGCATCGACCGCTTCCTTGTCGCCCTGGACCACCTGGAATACGCCGGCCGGGAGGCCCGCCTCGAGGAAGAGCTCGGCGAGTCGCAGCGGCACCGAAGGATCACGCTCGGAGGGCTTGAGGATGAAGGCATTGCCGCACGCCAACGCCGGACCGGCTTTCCACAACGGGATCATCGCCGGGAAGTTGAACGGGGTGATGCCGGCGACCACACCCAACGGCTGGCGCAGCGAGTAGACGTCGATGCCCGGACCGGCGCCCTCGGTGAACTCGCCCTTCAACAGATGGGGGATGCCGGTGGCGAATTCGATCACCTCGATGCCGCGCTGGATGTCGCCGAGGGAGTCGGCGACGGTCTTGCCGTGCTCGATGGAGAGCAGTTCGGCGATCTCATTGGCGTTGGCGTTGACCAGTTCGATGAACTTCATCAGAACCCGGGCCCGACGCTGGGGGTTCCACGCTCCCCACTCCTTCTGGGCCTCGACCGCAGAGGCGACGGCAGTGTCGACGTCAGCTGCGCTGGCCAGCAGGACCTGGGCCTGGACCTGGCCAGTGCTGGGGTTCAGGACGTCCGCGGTGCGGGTGCTGGCGAGCTTGCTGCGCTTACCGTCGATGAAGTGGGGGATCTGCGTGGTCATGGAAGGCCTCCGGCCGGGGGTAAAGGATTAGTTGCATATCCTAGTAAGAGCCGTAGCGGCCCGCAAGGCCGGTGAGCCGGGTTCAGCGAGGGCGCAGGCTTGACAGGAAGGACTGCGCTTCCGTCCAGCTTGGAAGCAATCCCGCAGCCCGGACTTCCTCCAGTGTCGACGCGGCGGCATCGCGCTCGGAGAGCAGCAGGTCTGCTGTGGGCAGCGGCCACTCGATGCCGATCGTCGGGTCAGTGGCCGCAATCGTGTGTTCCCGACCCGGGGCATATGGGGTGGAACACATGTACATGACAGTCGAACCGTCCTGCAGGGCAAGAAATCCGTGTGCCAAACCCTCGGAAAGATAGATCGAGCGCCGATGCACGTCATCCAGCAGGACGGAGTCCCACCTCCCGAAGGTGGGCGAGCCGACCCGGATGTCGACGACGACATCGAAGACTGATCCCTTCACGCAGGTGACATACTTCGCCTGGCTGGGGGGCAGTTGGGCGAAGTGAAGTCCGCGCAGTACGCCACGGGCCGACACCGAACAGTTGGCCTGGCGCATGTCGAACCGATGTCCGGTCATCTCGATGAAGGCCTGCTCGCTGAACCATTCGAAGAATCCGCCACGGCTGTCACCATGAACCTGCGGGGTGATCTCCCATGCCCCTGGGACGCCTAGTTCGCGAAACGCCATGTTTTACTGCCCTCGCTTTGAATATCCGGCCTCGACGTTGGTTTTCATCGGGGCCCACCACCACTCGTTGTCGCGATACCACTCGATAGTGGCCTGAAGTCCCTCGGCGAAATCAGTGTGTTTGGGTACCCAGCCCAATTCCGAGCGCAGTGCGCTCGAATCGATCGCGTACCGCAAGTCATGGCCGGCCCGGTCTGTGACATGGTCGAAGTCATCTGGATCACAGCCCATCAGTTCGAGGATCAGGCGCAGCACCGACAGATTGTTGCGTTCCCCGTCGGCGCCGATCAGATACGTCGCTCCCGGCGCTCCGTCCTCAAGGATCCGCCACACTGCGCTGTTGTGGTCTTCGACGTGGATCCAGTCCCGCACGTTGGCCCCGGCGCCGTAGAGCTTCGGGCGTCGCCCGGTCAGCACGTTGGTGATCTGACGCGGGATGAACTTCTCGATGTGTTGAAACGGTCCGTAGTTGTTCGAGCAGTTGGAGATCGTGGCTGCTACCCCGTATGACCGCACCCAGGCCCTCACCAGCAGATCGGCAGACGCCTTACTGGCCGAGTACGGGCTTGAGGGGTTGTAGGGAGTCGACTCGGTGAAACGAACCGGGTCACCCAACGGCAGGTCGCCGTACACCTCGTCGGTCGAGATGTGGTGCAGTCGCACTCCGTGTCGGCGCACCGCCTCCAAGATGGAAAAGGTGCCGACGATATTGCTGCGCACGAACGGCGTCGGGTCGTTGAGTGAGTTGTCGACGTGTGTTTCGGCCGCGAAATGGACGACCGCATCGGACTCGGAGACCAACTGGTCGACGAGGAGTTCGTCGGTGAGGTCGCCCTCGACCATCCGGATGTCGTCCTGGACGCCGGTCAGCGAGTCGCGGCTTCCGGCGTAGGTCAAGGAGTCGAGTACCGTGATGGACGCAGTGGGGCGTTCGCGGACCGCACTCCGAACGAAATTGGCTCCGATGAACCCCGCGCCGCCAGTGACCAAGAGTCGCATCGGCCCACACTATCGGGCCTGCCGCCGGGTTTGGAGAACCACAGCCGTCCGGGTACTCTAAGGCAACGGTGCGGTAATCGCGCCGACTCTTTGCGTGCAACGTTCTCTGGAATCGTCTTCCGGGTTCTATTACAGGCTCACGTTTTGAAGTCGGGCGAATGCTGCCCCGATCGAGTCAAGCAGGATTTGTGAGGTTATGGGCAAGAAAGACGGCGCCATCGAGGTCGAGGGCCGCGTGGTTGAGCCTCTGCCCAATGCGATGTTCCGCATTGAGCTGGAGAATGGCCACAAGGTACTCGCCCACATCAGCGGCAAGATGCGGCAGCACTACATCCGCATTCTGCCCGAGGACCGGGTTGTCGTGGAGCTGTCCCCGTACGACCTGACCCGGGGCCGCATCGTCTACCGCTACAAGTAGCGCGGCGAAACTCAAGACCACACGAACCACGAGCAAGAACAGGATCACAAGTCGTGAAGGTGAACCCGAGCGTCAAGCCGATCTGCGATAAGTGCAGGGTGATCCGCCGGCATGGGCGGGTCATGGTGATCTGCTCCGATCCCCGCCACAAGCAGCGCCAGGGCTAATCACCCGGCCTCTGCCTGGCGACAACTGAATCAAGACCTCCCAGTACCAGTAGGCGGAACACCGCCTACCCACGCCCGGAACGGAGGCCGGGCCCCGGAAGCGAGAGCCGCCGGGAGCGGACTGGGAACAACACCTCCGCATAGAGAAGGAATACAGCCCTGTGGCACGTCTAGTGGGCGTGGATCTTCCGCGCGACAAGCGCATGGAGATCGCGCTGACCTACATCTACGGCATCGGCCGTACCCGGTCGCAGGAGATTCTTGAAGCGACCGGCATCGACCGGGATATGCGCAGCAAGGATCTCACCGACGATCAGCTCACCCAACTGCGTGAGTACATCGAAGGCAATCACAAGGTGGAGGGCGACCTGCGCCGCGAGGTGCAGGCCGATATCCGTCGCAAGATGGAAATCGGTTGCTACCAGGGCCTGCGGCATCGTCGCGGCCTGCCCGTCCGTGGACAGCGGACCAAGACCAATGCGCGCACCCGCAAGGGCCCCAAGCGCACCATCGCAGGCAAGAAGAAGGCTAAGTAA
>CAIOYU010000372.1 GCA_903862565.1 uncultured Actinomycetes bacterium
TCGGTCATGATCGTGGCGGGGTTGGAGTTGACCAGGCTCACGGTCAGGCCTTCGGATCGCAAAACCCGGCAGGCCTGGGTGCCGGAGTAGTCGAACTCGCAGGCCTGGCCGATGACGATGGGCCCGGATCCGATCACCAGGACATGTTTGAGGTCGGTGCGGCGTGGCATCAGCGGGCTCCCGTCTTCGCGGACTCCATCAGTCCGGCGAACTGGTCGAACAAGTAATTTGCGTCGTGGGGTCCGGCGGCGGCCTCCGGGTGGTACTGCACCGAAAATGCCCTTCCATCAACCAGTTTGACACCCTCGACAACCCCGTCGTTGGCGCAGGTGTGACTGACGACAGCAGGCCCGAAGTCGGTGTCAAACCGCTCCCCCGCCTCGCCCTCGAGTGCGAAACCGTGGTTCTGCGCGGTGATGGCCACCCGCCCGGTGACGTGGTCGATCACCGGCACGTTGATCCCGCGGTGGCCGAAGACCATCTTGTAGGTCGAACGCCCCAGCGCCCGGCCCAGGATCTGGTTGCCGAAACAGATTCCGAACAGCGGGATTCCGGCCCCCAGGATCTCCCGTGTCACGGCGACGACGCGGTCGGCGGTCGCCGGGTCGCCGGGTCCGTTGGAGAGGAACACCCCGTCGGGGGCAAGTTCGGCGATCTGAGCGAAGGTCGCCGAGGACGGCAGCACATGGGTGCGGATACCCCGCAGGGCGAAGTTGCGCGGGGTGTTGGTCTTGATGCCCAGGTCGAGCGCGGCGACGGTGAAGCGCGGAACGTCACCGGGCTGCCCGCCTTCGGGTTCGACGACGTAGCCCTCATCGGTACTGACCTCGCCGCACAGATCCGCACCCAGCATCGAGGGCTGGCTGCGCACCCGGGACACCAGTTCGTCGGCCTCGGCCAATGCCGCGCCGGAGAAGATCCCGGCCTTCATCGAGCCGCGGTCGCGCAGGTGGCGGACGATCGCGCGGGTGTCCACTCCGGCGATCCCGACGATGCCCTGCCGAACCAACTCGTCGTCGAGCGTTCCGGTGGCGCGCCAGTTCGACGCCCGCGGCGAGGGATCGCGGACCACGTAGCCGGCCACCCAGATCTTGTCGCCCCGGCTCTCGGCATCCTCGTGGTTCCACCCCGTGTTGCCGATCTGGGGCGCGGTCGCCACCACGATCTGGCGGTGGTAGCTCGGGTCGGTCAGCGTCTCCTGGTAGCCGGACATCCCGGTGGAGAACACCGCCTCACCGAGGGTCTGCCCGTCGGCCCCGAACGCGGTGCCGGTGTAGACGCGTCCGTCCTCGAGCACCAGGACGGCCTTCTGCTGGGTCACGATAACGCTCCTGTCCTGTGTCGAATCACTTCATGGCCTGCTCGGCCGATGGCCCTCACGAGGCAACCCATCGGGAGTACTCGCGGCGATCGTCGCTGCGGAAGCCGGTGTCGATCTCGGTTCCCGACGGCAGCCGCCAGCGGATCACCAGGATGGGAATCACCTTCCCCGCCATTCCCCGCTCGGTGCGCACCGCGGAGACCGCACTCTGCGGCATCCAGATCGGGCTCGCTCCCGAACGCTCGACCAGGATCCCTTCGGGGTAACGGGTGAGCACAGCCTTGCACCGATAACCCAAGTCCCCCACGTTGATCCGCTCCATCCGGCTCGGCGCGAGTGTGCTCCCGACATAGAGCCCCCGGGTCGGGGCGACGACGGCCGGGCCGAGCTGATCCGGCAAGACCGGCAGGGACCCGATCAGGCCGGCCTGCAGTTCCGCACGGCTGCGCCAACCCCGCACCATGCGGCGGATCACGACACCGATGAGAACCACGACGAGGAACCCGAATATGTACGTCCCGATTGCCGTGGCGGTGTTCATGATTGACGGCAAACCTTCCCGTCGCGGGCGGTGATCACGCCCCGTAGCAGGGTTGCCGTCACGGTCGCGGGCAGAGTCATCTCCTCGTACGGCGTGTTCGCCGAGCGACTGGCCAGCGCGGAACCCTGCACTGTCCACTCCCCGCCTGGGTCGACGATCACCAGGTTGGCCGGTTCGCCCGCCTCCAGTGGGCGGCCCTGGTCGTCGAGGCCGACGATGCGGGCGGGGTTCTCGCTCATGACCCGGGCCAGCCCGCGCCAGTCCAGCAGTCCGGGTTCCACCATGGTCGCCGCCACCACCGACAAGGCGGTCTGCAGTCCCAGCATGCCCGGCCGGGCGACCGAGAACTCACAGCATTTCTCGTGCTCGGCGTGCGGGGCGTGGTCGGTGGCCACGCAGTCGATCACCCCGTCGGCCAAAGCCTGCCGCAATGCCTGGGCGTCGGAGGCCTCCCGCAATGGCGGGTTGACACGGTTTCGCCCGTCGTAGCTGACGAGTTGGCTGTCGTCGAGCATCAGATGGTGCGGGGTGACCTCGGCGGTGATCGCGATCCCTTGCTGCTTGGCCCATTTGAGGATCTCGACGGTTCCGGCCGTCGAGGCGTGGCAGATGTGGACGCGGGCGCCGGCGTCGCGGGCCAGCAGGGCGTCGCGCGCAACGATCGACTCCTCGGCAGCTCGCGGCCAGCCCGCCAGACCCAGTCGCGCGGCGTTGGGTCCCTCGTGGGCGACCGCCCCGGCCGTCAGCCGCGGTTCCTCCGCGTGCTGGGCGATCAGCACGCCCAGGCCCGCCGCGTATTCGAGGGCGCGGCGCATCACCAGTGGGTCGGCGACACAGACCCCGTCATCGGAGAACAGTCGCACCCCGGCGACGCCGTTGGCCATCAGGCCCATCTCGGTGAGTTGCTTGCCGGCCAGGCCCACCGTGACGGCACCGACCGGGTGAACGTCGACCAGTCCGACCTGCCGGCCACGCCGCCACACGTGGTCGGTGACCACCGGGCTGTCGGCCACCGGGTCGGTGTTGGCCATCGCGAACACCGCGGTGAAACCCCCCAAAGCCGCTGCGGCCGAGCCGGTTTCGATGTCCTCGGCGTACTCCCGCCCCGGCTCGCGCAGGTGGGTGTGCAGGTCGACGAGACCGGGCAGCAACACATGACCGGCGGCCTCGATCACTTCCGCACCCTTGGGACCCTTGAGTCCGGGCCCGATCTCGGCGATCTGGCCGTCGGCGACCAGGACGTCCGTCGGGTCACCCTCGCCGTACAGCCGGACTCCCCTGATCAGCACCGCAGAGTCGCCGCTCATACACTCACCGCCTCGTCCGTGCCGACCAGCAGATGGAACAGCACCGCCATCCGCACGTGTACGCCGTTGGAAACCTGTTGCAGCACAGCCGACTGCGACGAATCCGCGACCGGGAAGGAGATCTCCATGCCACGCAGCATCGGGCCCGGATGCAGCACGACCGCGTGCTCGGGCAGCAGCGCCTGACGGCGCTCGGAGAGCCCGTACCGGGCCGAGTACTCCCGCTCGGACGGGAAGAAGGCGCCGTTCATCCGCTCGGACTGGACCCGCAGCATCATGACCGCGTCGGCGGCGGGAAGTTCGGCGTCCAGGTCATGTGCGACCGTCGCACCGCCCCAGTCAGCTACGCCGACCGGCAGCAGGGTGGGCGGAGCCACGAGCACCACCTCGGCGCCGAGTGTGTTGAGCAGTGCCACGTTGGATCGCGCCACCCGGCTGTGCAGAACGTCGCCGACGATGACCACCCGTCGGCCCTCGAGGCCGCCGAGACGTTGGCGCATGGTCAGGGCATCCAGCAGGGCCTGGGTGGGGTGTTCGTGGGTGCCGTCTCCGGCGTTGACCACGCTCGGTCCACCGCCCTTCTCCTCGGCGGTCCACTCCGACAGTTGCTGTGCCGCACCGGACGCCGGGTGCCGGATGATCAGCATGTCGGCGCCGGCGGCCCGCAGGGTCAGCGCGGTATCGCGCAAGGATTCACCCTTGGCCGCCGAGGATCCGGAGGCGCTGACGTTGATCACGTCGGCGCTCATCCACTTCCCGGCCACCTCGAACGACACCCGGGTCCGGGTGGAGTTCTCGTAGAACATCGTGATGATGGTGCGACCGCGGAGCGTCGGCAGCTTCTTGACGTCCCGGCCGAGCAGTGCCTGACGGAATCGGTCGGCATTGTCGAGGATCGCCGTCGCCTCGTCCCGGGACAGGTCGTACGCCGAGAGGAGGTGCCGGACCGTCATCGGTTTCCTCCGCTGATCAGCACGCCGTCGCGGCCGTCGTGCTCGGAGAGCAGCACGTGCACCGTCTCTGTGAGCGCCGTCGGGACGTTCTTGCCGACGTAGTCGGCCCGGATCGGCAGTTCGCGATGGCCGCGGTCGACCAGCACGGCCAATTGGATCGCCCGGGGTCGGCCGACGTCCCGCAGCGCATCGAGGGCCGAACGGACGGAGCGGCCGTGGAAGAGCACGTCGTCGACGAGGATCACCAGGGCGTCGTCGATCCCGCCGGGCGGGATGGAGGTGTCCTCCAGCGGCCGGGGCGGCTTGAAGTTCAGGTCGTCGCGGTAGAGCGTGATGTCCAGCGCCCCGCGCTCGACGGTCACTCCGGCGAATTCGGCGATCTTCTCGGCCAGTCGGGCGGCGAGGTCGACGCCGCGGGTCGGGATGCCGAGGAGGACGATGCGGGGGGCGTCGGGGCTGTCGAGTGCCGTCTTCTCGATGATTTGATGAGCGATGCGGGAAATGGTGCGTACGACGTCCTGCGCGGACATCAGTTCCCGGTCGGTGCCAGCGCCAGAGCTGCCCAAGACCAGACCTCCTTCTCCGCCTCACCGGACGGATCGTTAAAGGATGTCGATTCCCCGGAAGCGTAGCACCCGGGTTTCAGTAGACTCGCGGCGGTGAGTCTCGCCGACAACCGTGCCTCGATCGTTCACGCAGTCGACGCGGGCCTGCTCGCCGGAGCGGTCACCCTTGTGTGGCATCGCGGGAATGTGCTGCAGGTCAACGAGATCGGCGAACGCGACGTGGACGCCAAGCTGCCGATGCAGCGGGACACCATTTTCCGGATCGCCTCGATGACCAAACCGGTGACGGTGGCGGCCGCGATGGCGCTGGCCGAGGAGGGCAAGCTTTCGCTGTCCGACCCGATCACCCGGTGGCTGCCCGAGCTGGCCGACATGCGGGTGCTCGTGGACCCGGCCGGTCCGCTGGATCACACGGTTCCCGCGCGCCGGGATATCACCATCGACGACCTGATGACCCACCGCAGCGGGCTGGCGTACTCGTTCTCGGTCGTCGGCCCGATCAGCCGGGCCTATGCGCAGGTGTCGCTGCGCCAGGACGCTGACGACTGGCTGGCCGAGGTCGCCCGGCTGCCATTGCTGCACCAGCCCGGTGACCTGCTGACCTACAGCCAGTCCACCGAGGTGCTGGGTATCGTCCTGTCCCGGATCGAGGGGAAACCCTTGCAGACGGTGCTCTCCGAGCGGATCTTCGAGCCACTGGGGATGACCGACACCGGGTTCTGGGTATCTCCCGACAAGCGGGAACGGGCCGCGACGATGTACCGGCTCGATGATTCCGACGGCCTGCGCCACGACGCGATGGGTCCGGTTCCGGTGCGCGAGCCGCGGTTCTCCCAGGGCGGGGCGGGTCTGGTCTCCACCGTCGACGACTATCTGAGGTTCGCCCGGATGCTGCTGGGCGGCGGCGAAGTCGACGGAGTTCGCGTGCTCTCCGAGGATTCCGTGATGTCGATGCGCACCGACCAACTCACCGACGAGCAGAAGCGCCATCCGTTCCTGGGCATGCCGTTCTGGATCGGCCGCGGCTTCGGGCTCAACCTGTCGGTGGTCACTGACCCGGAACGCTCGTCCCGCCTCTTCGGTCCCGGCGGGCTCGGAACGTTCTCCTGGCCGGGGGCCTACGGAACCTGGTGGCAGGCAGACCCGTCCAACGACCTGATCCTGATCTACCTCATCCAGAACTACCCGGATCTGACGTCGGCCGCCGCGGCGGTGTCGGGCAACACCGCGCTGGCGAAGCTGCAGTCGGTGCAGCCGAAGTTCGTTCGCCGGACCTATTCCGGGTTGGGGCTGTAGGCGACAGAACTACCAGAAACGGACACCGACGGCCTGAACGCTGAAACCGTGCCCACCGCTGTCACAGACCAGCACGCGCGGCGACCCCGTTCCCAGACGGCATGACGAATCACCGTTGACCAGAAGGTATCCCGCCGGCAGAGTGCTGACATCTCGGGTGAAGGTTGGTGTGGCCGATTGCGCGTAATCGGCCTGTTTCTGCGGGCCGGCGACGATCTGGTTGACTCCGGGCGGCGGCAGCGGGCAGTAGTTCTCACCAGGTCCGCAACTGTACGAACCGGGGGGCCCCGGCATGCCCGCCTGGACGGGCGTACCGTCGGACGATCGGGCCGGAACAATGTCACAACCGATCATCCCGTCAGGCGCGATCCCACAGCCACCGTCGAATCCCGCAGGATTGAAGAAGATCCAGCCGGGATCACCCGGACTGGTGAAGTTACCCTCGGCTATCGGCCAGGTGCCGGGATCTGCGGGAGCCGCAAGAGCCGTCGCCGCCGGAAGAACGCCGGCACACACCAATCCGAGCGCTGGTAAAAGACGTTTCGCCGATGCCATTCCCATCTCCCAGCGTCAATTATCGATCGGTCCGAAGAGTAACCCCGGCGGTAACTCGGGCGCAGAACAAATCCGCGTGTTTCTTCAGTCCGGGCGACGTGTTCTTCAGTCCGGGCGACACGCGGTGATGCACCACGAGGCGGCCGGCACCTCGATTCCGTGCGGTCCCCGATGACGCTCCAGGGCGTCGACGACTGACCCGATGACCTCGCGGCGACGAGCCTCGTCGGCGGCGAGGAACACCGCACCGAGCGGCCCGGCGCTGAGCACCCGCTCTGCCGCGGCGCTTCCGTCGCCCTCGAACAGGAACGGCGCATCGATGGATTCCATTGCGATGTCGGCGAATCCAGCTCCGGCGAGTAGCGCCGTCGTCGTATCCGGGTCGGCCAGCGAGAACGGCCCCGGCCCGCCCGGCGCGGGAAGCGGCGGACGGTCCATGCCCAGGACCTGCATCGCGGTGGCCGTTGTCAGCATCATCCACGGGTTGCGTTCCAGGTGCTGCCACACCGAGGCGGCCAGCCGGCCGCCAGGGCGCACGGCGCGAAAGATGTTGGCGAACGCCCGTGTCGGGTCAGGGAAGAACATCAGCCCGAATCGGGAGTGAACGGCGTCGAAAACCTGCCCCGCACCGGCGACCGCCGCCAGGTCGGCGGTCGCCACGTCGGCCACCGCGCCGACGCCCTGGACTCCAGCCGCCCGCAGCCGGCGCTGCGCCGACTCGGCCAGTTCCGCAACCACGTCGACGGCGCCCACCCAGCCGTGCGGACCCACCTCCGCTCCCAGTGCCACTGCGGAAAGCCCCGGACCGCAGCCGAGGTCGGCGATCCGCTCCCCCGCGCGGGCGGCCAGAGCCAGGCGGGCGGCGGTGCCGTGAGCGCCCATCGAAGCGTCCAAAGCCTCGGCCTGGCCATCCCAGACTGCGGCCAGCGCGGCGAAATGATCGGCCTGCACGGCGGTTACCCGTCCTCGCTTCGCGTGGCTCCGCGAACAGCGGCGGCTGCCCGGATCTGCGGGGTCACCAGCATCACCTGGCCGAGCACCCCGTTGACGAAGCCCGGTGAGTCATCGGTGGACAGTTGCTTGGCCAGCTCGACGGCTTCGTCGACGGCCACCGGCTCGGGAACGTCGTTGGCGTGCAACAACTCCCATACCGCGACTCGCAGAATCGCCCGGTCGACGGCGGGCAGCCGATCCAGGGTCCAGCCCTGTAGGTGGGCACTGATCAAATCGTCGATGTGCGCGGCGTTGTCGGTGACGCCGCGCGCGACGGTGACCGTGTACGGATTCAACGGAGTCACATCGAGATTCGTCTCGGCGATCGACGTCCGGGACTCGGCCACCTCAGCCGCGGACAACCCGCGCGCCTCGGCTTCGAAGAGCAGGTCGACGGCACGCTTACGGGCCTGGTGCCTGCCCTTCTCGTACTTTCGTTCCGTCACTAGTTGACGCGGCCCACGTAGCTGCCGTCACGGGTGTCGACCTTGAGCTTGTCCCCGGTGTTGATGAACAGCGGAACCTGGATCTCCGCCCCGGTCTCCAGCGTGGCCGGCTTGGTTCCGGCGTTGGACCGGTCGCCCTGCAGACCCGGCTCCGTGGAGGCGACCACGAGTTCGACAGTCACCGGCAGTTCCAGGTAGAGCGGCGCACCCTCGTTGAAGGCGATCTGGACCGGCATGCTCTCGAGCAGATAGTTGGCGGCGTCGCCGACGAGGGACTCCGGCAGCGAGTTCTGCTCGAAGTCCTCGGAGTCCATGAACACGAAGTCCGAGCCGTCCCGGTAGAGATAGGTGGCGTCGCGGCGGTCGACCGTGGCGGTCTCCACCTTGACTCCGGCGTTGTAGGTCTTGTCGACGACCTTGCCGGTCAGGACGTTCTTGAGCTTGGTGCGCACGAACGCCGGCCCCTTGCCGGGCTTGACGTGCTGGAACTCGGTGATGGTCCACAGCACGCCGTCGATGTTGAGGACGAGGCCGTTCTTGAAATCGGCGGTCGAGGCCACGGTCGGGTTCTCCTAGCGGGGTTACGGGCGGCAGTCGCTGAATGAGCGCGGAAACAGCGCTCTGCGAGCTTACTCGCGGACGGCCGGGTAACGGCTCGGGGTGGCGGCACCGCTACCGGCTGCCTAATCGAGAACGATGAGTTCCCTCGGGAACCGGCTGAGCGACTCCGGCCCGGGTTGGCCGACGAGCAGGGTGTCCTCGATGCGGACGCCGCCGCGACCGGGTAGGTAAACACCCGGTTCGACGGTCACCACCGCTCCGGCGGGCAGAGTTCCGGCGGCCGAGGAGTTGATTCCGGGCGCTTCGTGGATCTGCAGGCCCACGCCGTGGCCCAGCCCGTGGCCGAAGTGCTCGGCGTACCCCGCGTCATCGATCACCCGGCGGGCGGCGGCGTCGACGTCGGCGAGCGCCGCACCGACGTGCAATGCCCGGCGCCCGGCCACCTGCGCCGCCGCGACCACCTCGAAAATCTCACGTTGCCAGTCCGCCGGGCTGCCCAGGACGAACGTGCGGGTCATGTCGGAGTGGTAGCCGCCGACCAGTGCCCCGAAGTCGATCTTGACGAGATCGCCCTTGGCCAGCACTGCGTCGGTCGGGCGATGGTGGGGTATCGCGGAGTTGGCACCGGCGGCGACGATCGTCTCGAACGCGGGGCCATCGGCTCCGTGGTCGAGCATCGAGGCCTCCAACCGGCGGGCGACAGCCCGTTCGGAGGAACCCACATGGAGGTCGCCGCTTTCCACCAGGTCCGCCAGGGCGGCGTCGGCGGCCTCGCACGCCGACCGCAGGATCGCGACCTCGCCGGGGTCCTTGACCTCCCGGAGTGTCTCCACCGTTCCCGACGCCCGCACCAGTTGCGCCCGGGGGTGCCCTGCCAGTTGCCGCGCGAGCAGGTCATATCCGTCGACGGTCACGATGTGGCTCTCGAAGCCGATCTGCCGTGCCCCGGCGGCCAGTGCGCGGCCGATCAGATGACTTCCGCAGGCCCGGTCGATCGCGACGTCGAGTGCGGGGGCCTGCCGGGCTGCCTGGGTGCGGTACCGGGAGTCGGTCGCCAGGAGCGTCCGCAGGGCCATCCGGGATTCGGTCGGGGATTCGGTCGACGAACCGGTCCCCGTTTCGGTCGAATCCGCGTCGGCGAACACCAGCAATGCCGCGTTCGAACCGGTGAACCCGGATAGGTAGCGCACGTTGATCAGGTCGCTGACCAGCAAGGCGTCCAATTCCAGCTCGGCCAGACGCGCACGCAGGCGCGCCCGACGGTGGGAATGTGTCACGGTGGTGGACGGTACTCGCTAGGCTAAGCCCCCATGACGACGTGGTTGTTTCGCGGACTGGTGTTCGCCGCCCTGTGGACTCTCGAACGATTCGTGCAGGGAACGTTGGTAAACCAGGCGGGCACCAACTCCTCCATGATCAGCATCGGTCTCGCTTCCGCCATGACGATCCCGGCCTTTCTGTGGGGTCTGCTGGACGGCCGGGCCGACGCCAAGGACAGTCCCGATCCCGACCGCCGCCGCGACTTGGCGATGCGCTGGATCCTGGCCGGCGTGATCGCCGGCATGGTCAGTGGGGTGGCCTGCCTGATCATCTCCAAGATGACGGTCAGCATGTACGCGGGCAGTCTGTTCTCCGAGCTCACCACCATCACGGCGTTCTCCGCGCTGGTCATCTTCATCCCGGCCATCATCGCCGTCTCGGTCGGACGCTGGCTGGTGGACCGGAAGAACCCGTACACGGGCCGGCGCCGCGAAGGAGAAGGCGGCATCTTCGACCAGATCCAGCGGGACGACGACTTCGTCGACGCGGCACGCGAAACGCGGTACCAGGACTACGCCCCGGGCGCCGTCCTTGCTGCGGAGATGGCTTCGGTCGACTCCCCGATGACCATCCCCAGCAGGGTTTCCGTCGTGGATCGCGCCGAGGACGCCACGGAGGAGATCACCAAGCACGTCCACGAGCAGGCGGCCAAGGTCGACTCCAAGATCGACGACATCCGGGACGACATCAAAGACAAGTTCTTCAAGGGCTGATCTCACCGGGCACGGTCACGGGCCATCGCCCGCGGCGGGCGGGGTTCAGCGGCTGGAGGCCAGGTACCGCAGCGCCAGCAGATAGCCCTGCGTGCCCAGCCCGACGATGACCCCGGTGGCCACCGCGCTCAGATACGAGTGGTGCCGAAACGCTTCGCGCGCATAGACATTCGAGATGTGCACCTCGATGAGGGGTGCCCGCAATTCAGAGCAGGCATCCCGCAGTGCGATCGAGGTGTGTGTGAGCGCACCCGCGTTGAGAATCACCGGGGTTCCCGCGTCTGCGGCGTCGTGAATCCAGTCCAGCAACTGGGCCTCGCTGTTGCTTTGCCGCACCACCGCGGACAGCCCGAGTCCGGTGGCTTCGGCCTCGATCAAGGCCACCAGAGCGTCATGGGTGGTGTCGCCGTAGATCTCCGGCTCACGCCGTCCGAGGCGGCCGAGATTGGGGCCGTTGAGCACCAGAACCGTCGGGCTATCCGTTCCCATCACTGCGACACCTCCGCGTAGGCGGCCGCCAGCAGAGCCGGATCCGGCCCCTCGAGGCGCCCCGGCTTGGCAAGACCGTCGAGCACCACGAAGCGCAGCACTCCCGAACGGGTCTTCTTGTCCCCCGCCATCGACTCCAGCAATTCCGGAAGCGCTCCGGCGTCATAGCTCACCGGCAGACCGAGCGCGGTCAGCACCTGGCGGTGGCGCGCGACGGTGGCATCGTCGAGGCGGCCGGCCAACCGGGCGAGTTCGGCGGCGAAGACCAGTCCGACGGACACCGCGGCACCATGCCGCCACTGATAGCGCTCGCGGCGTTCGATGGCGTGCGCCAGGGTGTGCCCGTAGTTGAGGATCTCGCGCAACGCCGATTCCTTCTCGTCGGCGGCCACCACCGCGGCCTTCACCGCGATCGCGCGGCGGACCAATTCGGGCAGCACCGAACCAGCCGGGTCGAGAGCCGCCTCTGGATCGGCTTCGATCAGGTCCAGGATCACCGGGTCGGCGATGAAACCGGCCTTCACGACTTCGGCCATCCCAGCCACCAATTCGTTGCGCGGCAATGTTTTCAGAGTCTCGAGATCGACCAGGACCGCGGTGGGCTGGTGAAAGGAGCCGACGAGGTTCTTGCCCGCCGGGGTGTTGATCCCGGTTTTTCCGCCGACGGCGGCATCCACCATGGCCAGCAGTGTGGTCGGCACGTGGACGATGTCGACACCCCGCAACCAGGTGGCGGCGGCGAAGCCGGCAACATCGGTGGCCGCCCCACCACCCAGGCTGACGACCGCATCCTTGCGTCCAACACCGATGCGGCCCAACACCTCCCAAATGAAGGCGACGACGGGAAGGTCCTTACCGGCCTCGGCATCCGGAATCTCGATCCGGTGGGCATCGACACCCTTGTCCGACAGGCTCTTTCGGATCGATTCAGCGGCCTCGGTCATGACCGGCTGGTGCAGGACCACCACCTTGTGGCGGCCGCCGAGCAGGCCGTCCAACTCGCCGAGCAACCCGGAGCCGACGATCACCGGGTACGGCGGATCGACCGCGACCTCGATGGTGACGGGAGGTGACTGTGGTGCTGTCATTTTCGGAATCCCGCTCGTCGGGCCGCCAGAGTGGCGGGCGTTACCGGTGACATGGACGCCTTGGTGGGGGCGGTGTCGCTGGCGAGCGGCGACGCCGCCAGAGTCTGATCGGGAGTCCCGTCCGCGACGTCGCCGGGCAACGCATCGGGCACCTGCACGGGAACGGGGGCAGCGGTTACCGCGCTCGAGCGACGCCACGGCGGCCGCAACCGACGCGGTTCGGGGTTCTCCAGGCGGGACACGATGTAGCGGACCACGGCTCCCGGGTTACGCCGGTTGGTGTTGACCCGAATGGTCGCCACCCGCCGATACAGCGGAACCCGGTCGTTCATCAGCTGGCGGTACTTCTCGGCGCGGTCCGAGCCTGCAAGCAACGGGCGGACGGTGCTGCCACTGGTTCGCCGCACCCCCTCGGTCGCGCTGATCTCCAGGTAGATCACGGTCTGGCCGGACAATGCATCACGGACACCGGGGGTGGTCACCGCGCCGCCGCCGAGGGACAGTATTCCGTCGTGGTTGTCCACGGCCTCGCGGATCACCTGTTCCTCGATAAGACGGAAACCGGCTTCGCCGTCGGCCGTGAAGATGTCGGCGATGCTGCGGCCGGTCCGCTCTTCGATGGCGGCGTCGGTATCGAGGAACGCGCACCCCGTGGCCTTGGCGAGCCGTCGTCCGATGGTGGATTTACCCGAACCGGGCAACCCGACCAGAACGGCCTTAGGCGCCATGCCGCTACCCCGACAGCGCCGAGTGCGGCCCCACCGGGCCGACGCCTCCGCCATCGCGAAGCGCGGCCTCCCGCTCGGCGACCGCGTGCAGGTAGCCGTCGATGTTCCGGCGGGTCTCGGTCAGGGAGTCGCCCCCGAACTTCACCAGCGCGGCACGGGCCAACACCAGGGCGACCATGGTCTCGATCACCACCGCCGCGGCCGGTACCGCGCAGACATCGGAGCGCTGGTGGATGGCGACCGCTGCCTCGCCGGTGGCCAGGTCGACGGTGGCCAGCGCACGGGGCACCGTGGAGATCGGTTTCATCGCCGCGCGCACCCGCAGCGGTTGGCCGTTGGTCATACCGCCTTCCAGGCCACCGGCCCGGTTGGTGGAGCGGAACAGTCCGTCGGACCCCAGGAACATCTCGTCGTGGGCGCCGCTGCCACGCCGGCGCGCGGTCTGGAATCCATCGCCGATCTCGACGCCCTTGATGGCCTGCACGCCCATCACCGCGGCCGCCAACTGGCTGTCCAGGCGATCCTCGCCGCTGGAGAAGGAGCCGAGGCCGATCGGAAGACCGTGCGCGACGATCTCCACGACGCCGCCGAGGGTGTCGCCGTCCTTCTTGGCGGCCTCGATCTCGGTGATCATGGACTTCTCAGCAGTCTCGTCGAACGCCCGGACGGGGCTTTCGTCGATGCGGTCGATGTCGGAAGCGGTCGGGGGCGGCCCGTCATAGGGCTCCGAAGCGCCGATCGAAATGACGTGCGACACCACCTCGACGCCGAGTGCCTGCCGCAGAAACGCCCGAGCCAGAGTGCCGGCAGCGACGCGGGCAGCGGTCTCGCGGGCGCTGGCCCGTTCCAGCACCGGACGGGCGTCGTCGAAGCCGTACTTGATCATGCCGGCGTAGTCGGCGTGGCCGGGGCGTGGCCGCGTCAACGGCGCGTTGCGCGCACCATCCA
>CAIOYU010000373.1 GCA_903862565.1 uncultured Actinomycetes bacterium
CTCGATCATCGACGTCGCACCCCCCACTGCTAGCGCAGGCATCGTCATCCCTGAATTGGATTCGCAGAGCTCACTTTTCGCGATCCGGGTCGATCCTTCCCAGCAGAGTGCCGACGGAATCAAGGTCACCGCGGGCAGCACGATCTCGCTGACGCTGCCCGGCCCGTCGAGCTCCTACAGCGTGATGGCCAACAAGAAACTTGTCGACATCACGCTCGACCCCGCCGGCGCCAAGATCGACCTGACCGCCCAGACACCCGGCTTCCTCGGGCTGCAGATCAAGTCCAACGACGGCACAGCCTCCCGGTATCTGGGCGTCTACATCGCCGACGCGAAGACCGGCGTCATCCCCGACACGGTCTCCGGGTACGTGCCGGTGGGTGCGGTGACCCTGACCAATCCCGACGGGGACAAGTTCTTCGAGAACTTCAACTTCCGCGACGGGGTGGCACCGATCGACTACCTCTACATCTACGACCAGGGCGGGCCGGACTACACCGACGACAACATGAGCAAGCTGCTCACTCAGGCGGTGCAGCATGGGATGGTGCCGGTGGCGGTGTACTACAACATCCAGCCGTTCTTCACCGCCGCCGGCACGAAGACCGGGATCGTCGAGGGCTACAACCCCGCCTATGCGGCGATCAACAACTTCAACTACATCGGGTCCCCGCAGGTGGACAAGACCTTGTTCGACGGCTACATGAAGCGCTACTTCACCAAGATGGCGAAAGACTTCACACTGCTCAACAGCGTGGGCATCCCGGTTCAGGTGGTCATGGAGCCGGACTTCCTCAGCTACATGGGTCAGCAGTACACACCGGACGCGAGCACGGGGATGTCCCAGTTCGTGCCCGACACGGCCAACCGGCAGAACAACACCGCCGTCGTCTCCGACATCTACGCCGCCGGCCTGCTCTCGGCCCAGACCGACCCGCAGTTCGCCAACACCGTCACCGGCCTGGTCCAGGCGATCAACTACTACACCGGCAAGAACATGCCGAACCTGCGGATCGGGTGGAAGACCAACCTCTGGGGCGTCCCCGAACAACGGAACTACTCCCTGGGACTGCTGCACATGACAGACGCGGTGAGCTACCCCTGGCAGGGATCGTGGACCGGGCCCGCGCCGACGTGGGCGGAGGGGCGGTCCTACATCGCCGATCAGGCGGCCCAACTCGGAGCTTTCCTGAACAAGGTCGGCGTGACGTACTGGAAGGGCAGCCCCGACCGTGCCCCGTTCCTGGCCATCGACAAGTACGGCGTCGACGGCAACTACACCGTCGACCCGCAGATGCTCACCGACACCCCCCCGACGGCGGCATTCAGCGATCTGGGCTTCTTCATCAGCTCAACCAACGTCTACCGCGCGACACTCACCGACGCCCAGGTGGTGAAGTACTTCGGCGGCGACACCGGCGCCAGCTGTGCGTCCGACCCGAACGCGGTCTGTACCGTTGCGGATTTCACCGCGTTCTACAACAAGTACCAGCAGAACTATGACAAGACCGCGGCCGACGTCCAGGGCGTCTTCACCTCGCTGCAGAAGGCTGTCGTGGCCGACCCGAACCTGGCGAAGTGGTTCCTCAACGCCGATCAGTGGAGCAACTATCTCTATCTGGTGCAGGGACTTTCGACCGCACTGGGCGGCACGCAGATGATGCTCTGGCAGATCCCCCAGGGGCACATCAACGGATCGACGACCCTGACCGGGCGCGACCTGCCCAACGTCGCCGTCGACCCGAGCTGCCAACCGGGCGCGCTGTGCGGGTTCGAGGACTCGGCCACCAGCTACTTCCTCGGCGACTCGTTCGCCGCGACCGGAGGCCGGCTGGCCCACTTCAGCGCCAACCAGGCCAAAGATCCCAAAGTCACAGTGGTGGGTGACACCGTCACGTGGGACCAGCACATGACCGA
>CAIOYU010000374.1 GCA_903862565.1 uncultured Actinomycetes bacterium
GGCGGGCGGCTTGGCGCCCGGCACCGTCCGCGGATCGATGAACTCACCGGACTGCTGCGCCACGATCTCGGCGCACCACCGGTCGCCGCCCCCGACGTGGAACATCAGTTGCGCCACCGTCCAGTCCGGGCAGGTCGGCACCACGACGGAGAGGTCGGCATCGGTCAGCAGGTCGGTAAAGGCAGCGTTCTCCGCGATCAGCGCCTCGGCGTAGTCCACCTCACCGAGCCTAGTTGCGCCCGAACGGCCACGGCCAGATCGGATTTTGAGACTTACCCGCCGGTGCGGATTGCGTTGCTCCAGAACCCGATGTCCCAGAACCCGATGTCCCAGAATCCGATGTCCCCGAATCCGATTCAGACGAACCGGAGTCAGATGCCGACGGCGACTGGGTCGCAACCGGGGTTGACGGCGCCGCGGGTGCAGCGGGTGCGCTCGAGGCCGGAGTTGGCACGACGGGGGCCTGTGTGACTTGCGTCGGGACCGTCGCGGGTGTTCGGGCGGGCCGCCTGGCAGGGGCCGTCGGGAGTTGCGGCAGCAGCGGCGGGATCACCGGCACCATGACGGGTACCGGCACAGGTACCGGGACGGGGACCGGAGCAGGGGCAGCGGGTGCTGCGGGACTGGGCGCGGGGGCGGGTGCAGGCACGGGAGCCGGCGCGGGGGCGGGCACGGGTGCCGCAGGGGGCGCGGGGGCTGGAGGGGGCGCCACCGGCTCGGGTGCCGGAATAAATGCGGGAGCGGGGGCTGCGGGCGCCCGTACCGGCGCCGGGGCCACGTACACCGTCCGGGGTGCTTCCTGCACGACGGGGACGGGTGCCTGAATGGTCTCCGGTGCGGACCCGCCGCCGGCGGCATCCGGAGTCGGTGCCTGACTGTTCGTGACGGGTTCAGCGCCGGGGTCGGGCAGCTGCCGAGCGGCCGGCTTGATGGTGACAGCCAGCGAGATCACCAGCGCGGCCATCCCCACCACGAAGAGCGCGGCAAGGGCACTGCCGACCAACATGAACGACTTGGGTTCGGGCGCATCGGGGACGACTGGCTCATCGAAACCGGGCTCGTCGAACATCGCGACCGGCCCGGCCTCGAGTTCCGGTTCGGGTTCGGGTTCCAGATCGTCCGGGTCGTCGGGCACCGCGCTGTAGCCCAGCGGTGCCATGTAGGCGGCATCGGCTCGTTGGGTCAGGCCGATCGCGGCCTGGGTATCTGCCGGGGTGGCGGTATCGGGCATCAGCCCGACCGTCTCCGCCTCCCAGCGCGGCGCGCCCGCCGACGCCAGCGCCGCGCCTCGGGCAAGAGCCAACTTGGCGTCGTCGGGGGCATGCACCGGCAAGGTGGTGTGCTCGGAGATCACGGCTTTCAGCCGATCGGACTCGGCCCCGGCACCCACCAGATACAGCGCCTGGGGGGGCTCCTCCAGCGCATCGAGCCGGCCCACCATGTCCACCAGGGCCGGGTCGCCGGCCGCCAACCCCCGCGTGTGGACCCGCACCACGGCGCCGTCGGCGGTCCGCACCACCGCCAGCGTGGCGGTCCCGCCGTCGAGGAACATCAGTGCGGTGCGCTCGTATCCGACCGCGCGGCCGATCGCCTGGGCCAGCGAACTCGCCGCATGCAATTCGGAGACCAGAACGACGTCGTCGCGTCCGTGGGCGCGCAACACACGGCGCAGTTCCGCCGCCAAACCGTGGTCGGTCCAGGCAACACCGGTGGACGCCAGCCGGTGACCGCCCTCCTCGACGCTCTCCTGGGTGCCCAGGATTGCCGCAACCACCTGCGCGGCGGCATCCCTGCCAACGGCGACGTCGAAGTGGTCGATGGTCGCGCCGTCGGCGGTGGCGCCTTCGACCAGCACCACACGCACCGCGGTAGGTGTCATCGAGACACCGAGCGAGAATTCCACGGCCCCTCCACTCGGCCCTTGGGTAGCCCAGTCCGGCTACCCGTTCCGGCTGTCACTTCCAGAATGCCGGAACACCCGATTTTTCGCCGTGGACGCTGCTCCCGTTACGGAGCTGACCGGATGAAGTTCAGGTACGACTTGGACGGTGTGGGGCCACGTTGACCCTGGTACTTGGATCCGACCCCGGCGCTGCCATAGGGGTGTTCAGCGGGGCTGCTCAGGCGCAGCAGGCACAACTGCCCGATCTTCATCCCCGGCCACAGGGTGATCGGCAGGTTGGCGACGTTGGACAACTCCAGGGTGATGTGACCGGAAAACCCGGGGTCGATGAATCCCGCGGTGGAATGTGTCAGAAGTCCCAGACGTCCCAGCGAGGACTTGCCCTCCAGACGGCCGGCGAGATCGTCGGGCAGTGTGCAGCACTCGAGGGTGGAGCCCAGGACGAATTCCCCGGGGTGCAGCACGAACGGCTCCCCTGCAGTGGGCTCGACCAGGCTGGTCAGCTCGTCCTGCTGAACGGCCGGGTCGATGTGGGTGTAGCGGGTGTTGTTGAAGACCCGGAACAGACTGTCCAACCGGACGTCCACGCTCGACGGCTGCACCAGCGCGTCGTCGAAAGGGTCGATACCCAGCCGTCCGGCGGCAATCTCGGCGCGTATGTCACGATCGGAGAGCAACATCGGGAGAGCGTATAGCCAAGCGGACGGAGGCTCGTGGCGCCGCCGATCATTCCCCGCCTCGTGCTTACGACTTTCGCGATACTCACCGCGGCGGGCTGCAGCCAGCACTCTTCCACTGCCGCACGTGCCCCGTTCGCCGACGGCTCGGACACGGCGGTCTCGACGGCGATCGACGCGATCACAACCTTCCCCACCCAACTGGATCAGCGGCTGTGGAACGGCATGGAGCTCAAACCGGATGTCAGACAGCGCTCGCTGGAGATCGTCGACGACATCGTGCGGAATTCGGGGATTCCAGGGCTGACCGTCGACTCCGTCGAACTGTTCGGAAGCGACGCCTCCTATGAGTACGACGACACCTCCGACTTCGGAATTCACGTGTTCACACACTCGTCGCTACCGTCGGCACAACTCGAACCGCTGCTGCGACTTCTCAACGACGACGTCGAGCGACGCCAGGAGGGCCACATCACCTTCAACGGCGTCGTGGTGGAAGTGACGTTTCACGGCCGGCGCACCGACAACTACCGGCCGACGCCAGGCATGGGGCAGTACTCGCTCTCGGAGGACCGCTGGATCGAACGGCCGACCACGCAACCGAGCAATTTCGACCGCGCCCAAATGGCCTTAGACGTGAAGCGGTTCGTCGGCGACTACAACGATCTGGTGGCGGGCTACACCGCCGACCCGAAGGGCTTCGACTGCGCGCGATTCGGTGCCCTCGACAAATCCCTCAAGGATTACCGCAACGACGGTTTGGTCAACGGATTCGGCAGCCGCTCCACCCCTAATCTCGCCTACCGGGCACTGCGCCGGCTCAATGTGTCGATCCCCGCGATGCTGGACACCCTCGAAGACCAGTGCAACTTCGCCCAGGAGTCGATCGGCTGACTGCCGGGATCACCGACCGCCGGCAGAGCGAGTTGCTATCCTTCGTCAGCAGCACATGCCGATGTAGTTCAATGGCAGAACATCAGCTTCCCAAGCTGAATACGCGGGTTCGATTCCCGTCATCGGCTCCACGATCTACAGCGGCAACGCTGTTCGTTCGCCTCGACCGCGGTGACGCAGGTCCGGCGCCTCAACGCAGAAGGTCCGTGGCTAGGTGACCGTGTAAGCCGTCTGCTCAGGTGTTTGGCGAGACCTCGACCGCGCCGGTCATCCCGCTTGTGTAATGGCCTGGTTCAAGGCAGACGATGCCCCACTCACCGGGCTGGTCGAAAGTCGACAGAAGGGTTGCGGTCTGGCCGGGTTCCACCGACACGGCATTCTCGTGACCGTGGTGGCCGGCTGCGCTCATGGACTCGGCATGAGCCGCAACCTCAGCGGCCGGCCCGATCACCAACTCGTGTCTGGTTTGCCCGGTGTTGACCACGATCAGGCGCACCGTCTCGCCCTGTTTGGCCTGCCAGTTCTGCGGGGTGATGCGCTTGCTGTCGTCGACCTCGACGACGACGTTGCGGATCCCAGCGGGGGCCGCCGGCGCGGCGGACGACGTCGGCGCCGCGGCTGTCACGGCCCCGTGGTCGTGGTCGTGTCCGTCGCCACCCAGCTGTCCCCAGTAGGACGCCGCGATCACAGATCCCGCCACCACGCTGACTCCGGCCGCGAGGGTGTACATCGCCAGGGGCTTGGGAGCGATGCGGCCCCGGCCCTCACTGAGATACACCGCCCCCAGACTCAGGAAGAAGCCGAGTGGCACCACCCAGAGACTGCGTCCGGGCGAGTCGGGAAAGTGCTGAAGTCCACCCGTGAAGAAGCCGAGGCCGATTGAAGCCACAATGCCGAAGCCAAGAAGGTCGCCCCACCGCTTTGATCCGTCCGGGGCCGCCTTCATTTCCATGGCGGCCCCGAGAAGAAAGCAGATCACCCCAACCCCGGCGGTTACGAACGAGCGCCGCTCGGAGAAGAAACCATGGTTGACAGCACCGGCGACGAAGCTGATACCCGCATACTTCGCCAGAGTGGCCAGGTGCTCTGTCTGGAACTTCATGCTCCTCACGCTCCTCCTTCATCAGAACAGCACCCGAACGGGCGCCCGGTAAACAACTATTGCCCAGGCGGTACGAATTCCCGCTATCGCGAATGCGTTCTGGACCGATTTGGTCCACGGGGATCGCCGCACGGCCGGACGACTCTAGTGAGAACCACCACACACGTTGTAGCGTTCCTGGCATTAACCAACCGAGCGGAGTTTGCTGATGTCGATGTTCGGGCGGGTGGCCGCTGCAGTTTTCGTCGCCGGGCTTTCGCTGGCGGGCCCGCAGACGGCGGGCTTGGCGGCAGCCGACGATACCGATCCCGGCTCAACGGCGGCGTCGCCAGCGCAGCCAGAGTCAGCACCGGCACTCTCTGGCCGGTCGAGTAGACCGACGCGGCGGGGCCCTCAATCCCGTTCCGCGCACGGGACAGCCCCAGTCGCTGCGGCCACCGCCGGGAACCGCCCGAACACCGAAGCCAGGACCGCCGGCCCCCGGCGGACGGTCGCGGTTTCCGTGCCGACCGTGCCGACCGCGCCGACCGCATCGACCGCGCCGGTCGCGTCAGCCGCGATCGCACCGGCCATGGCCACGCCGGTAAGACCGCCGGCGACCCCGGCGGTGAGCCTGCCCGGCGTTGCGACGAGCGTGCCAGTGACAGCTCTTCCCGCCACACCCGCGCCGGCGGCCACCGTGCCGACACCGGTGCCCCCACCCCTGCCAACACCACGGCTGTTCCGTTCCCCCGCCGCAGCCGTCACGGCAACCAGCGTCGCGGGCGTCCAGACCCCGGTGGGGAACGCCGCAGCGGCCACCAAATTGTTCTCCTCGCTGTTCGGCCCGTTCCAGTCGATGTTCGAGGGCATCGGCCTTCTGGTGCGCCGGACCTTCTTTAATCAGGCGCCGACCGTCAACCCCGTGCAATTCACCGGACAGAGCGGGGGCACGATCACCGGCACCGTTGGCGCGGTGGATCCCGAAGGCGATCGGCTGACCTACCGTCTGACCCAGACGCCTCAGCACGGCAACGTCACCGTGGCGGCCGACGGCACCTACACCTACACGCCGGCTTCCGGTTTCACCGGTGCCGACGGCTTCAACGTCGCCGCCAGCGAC
>CAIOYU010000375.1 GCA_903862565.1 uncultured Actinomycetes bacterium
TGCCGGCGCCAATCGGCGTACAGGTGGATCGCCGAATCGTCGACCCGCCACCGCCAGGGCTGCAGGTTGCCGGACGAGGGCGCACGGGCGGCGACGTCGAGCACGCTCTGCAGCGTCTTCGTGTCCGGGAAAGAAGTCGGCACCGGGTCTCACCTCCGTCGCTGCGCTGGTTTCACATTATGCATCGCCGAACGGGCCCCGTGCATGTGTTGTCATCACCGGCCGAAACTGGTCGTCCGCGCATCGCATCTGTTTGAATCGCCGGCGTGGACACCGCCGAGCGGAACAGCCTGCTGCGGACGTTCTTCCTCTTCTCCGACGCCGACCTTCAGGCCAACGAGCAGGGGTTCGTCAGCTCCGGGCAGCAGATGGGGTTGAACCAGCACGTCGGCGGGGCGAGGCAGGTGGCGTTCGTGGTCATTCCGCGCAACTACGTCACGTCGTACTACGCCACCATCGGGGGCACGAAGTTCGACGTGTGGACCGACGATGACAACTTCGTCGACGGCACGCCGTACCGAGTTCACTACATCAACAAGTTCGGGGTGCGGACCGTGCTGTCCGCCGTCGCGCTGGATGCGTGATTGCGGGCAGGGAGTGTCCTCGGCGATGCGTCGGCCCCCGGCCGGGCGGTACACGGCAGACTGTAGTGCCGTGGTGGAGTTGTTGATCGCGGCCAATCCGGACGCGGATTCCCGGTTGCCGTTCCTGCTGCGGGTGCCACTGGCCGGTGGGGACCTGCTGTTCCGGACGGCCGGGACATGGCCGCGGGAGAAGGCGCTTTTCGCCTATCCGGTACCGCTGGATGACTGGCCCGACGATCCGGTGATCGTTGAAACGGTGCTGTTGCGGTCATGCCAGCGGCGTGGCGCTGCGATCGACGTCATCGCCGATCGGTCCCGGCACAACCGCTCGCAGTTGGTGTTCACCCGGGCCCGGGATCGCGATGCGGTGTTCTGGCAGTCGCCGCGCACCCGCAAACAGGCGCGACCAAACGTGCGGACCCCCACCGCTCGGGCACAGGGCATCGACGGCTTGCAGATCGTGATCGACAGCCACGAGCAGTACCCCTACCGCTTCGCCGGCCAACAGGTCGAGACCCTCAAGCGGGCCCTGCCCTGCGGGGACTACGGAATCGTCGACGACGGCCGGCTGATCGCCAGCGTCGAGCGAAAGTCGTTGGCCGACCTGGTGGCCGGCCTCATCGGCGGGAAACTGCGCTACCAGGTTGCCGACCTGGCCGCGCTGCCTCGTGCGGCGGTGGTGGTCGAGGACCGGTATTCGCAGATCTTCAAACTCGATCGTGTGCGGCCCGCCGTCGTCGCCGACGGCCTGGCCGAATTGCAGATCCGCTGGCCGAACGTGGCCGTCGTGTTCTGCGAGACGCGCCCGCTTGCCGAGGAATGGACCTACCGCTTCCTTGCCGCTGCCAAAGCCTGGTCGGACACCGAAGAGGCTGTCCTGCAACGACTATCGCCGACGCGAGTCGAAGCCAGCGCACCTGACGTCGAGGCCGCGCCGACCACTGCTCAGGTTCGCGCCTGGGCGCGCGGCGCCGGGTTGTCGGTGCCCGACCGTGGCAAGTTGCGCCCGGAGATCTGGGCGGCGTGGGAACAGAACGCGGGTCACGCCTTGTAGACGGAGTTACCTCCGACCCAGGTCTGCAGGACGTTCACGCCGGACTGCCCGGGCGTTGCGTACTGCAGGGGAGTGAACGGGCTGAGAATGTTCTTGTCCAGCAGTGTCATGTCGGCGAGCTTGCCCACAGCGAGACTGCCGATCCAGGGATCGAAGCTCATATTCTTGGCAGCCGACAGGGAAACTGCGAGGAAGGACTGCCGACGGGACAACTTCTGCCAGGGATTGACGGTAGTGGTGGGGTTGTTGGCGCTCTTCGTGATCGACGTCAGTTTGCGGTTGGTCAGTTCGGCCATCATGTCCAGCGGGCCTTGCGTGAAGGTCTGGCTTGGGTCCAGATCCGGGGTCAGCGAGCCAACCCAGGAGATGGGGAAGTCGGCGTGCATCGAAACCGTGATCCCGTGGACCCCCTCGCCGGTGGATATTGACAGTGTTATGTGACAGTGTCACTATTGGGCATGGCCGCTTCAGCGCTCTGGACGCAGGACGAGCTGGTGCAGCGGGTCGCCGCCGCTCTGGCCGGTCCCGCATATGGGGGACCGCCCAA
>CAIOYU010000376.1 GCA_903862565.1 uncultured Actinomycetes bacterium
CATCCGGACCGTGGAACTCACGGCGCCACCCCCACCACCGAAAGGCCCTGCGTCTCCGGCCAGCCCAGGGCGAGGTTCATCGACTGCACCGCCGCACCGGCTGTTCCCTTCACCAGGTTGTCGATCGCGCACACCGCGACCAGGACGCCGGCGTCGGCGTCGACCGCCACCGCGAGTTGCGCGGCATTGCTGCCGATCACCGAACCGGTGCGAGGTAGCTGTCCCTCGTTCATGAAGTGGACGAAAGGTTCTGCTGCATAAGCGTTTTCATAGGCCACCCGGATCTCGGCCTGCGACGCCGAGGTGGGGGCCGTGCAGGTCGCGAGGATGCCGCGCGAGGTCGGGATGAGCACCGGGGTGAACGACACCGTGACGGGCCGTTCGGTCACCGCGCGCAATCCCTGGGCGATCTCCGGGGTGTGCCGGTGCACACCGGCGATGTTGTAGGCCCGCGCCGACCCGATGACCTCCGATGCCAGCAGATCGACCTTGGCGGCGCGTCCGGCTCCGGAGGTGCCGCTGACTGCGACGACGGTGACCGCCGGGGCGATGAGATCGGCGGCCACGGCGGGTACCAAAGCCAGCAGTGCGGCCGTCGGGTAGCAGCCCGGCACCGCGATGCGGGTCGCCCCGCGCAGCCGGTCCCGGCCGCCGGGCAGTTCGGGCAGCCCGTAGGGCCAGTTTCCGGCGTACGCGGATCCGTAGAAACGCTCCCAGTCCGCCGCGTCGGTCAACCGGAAGTCCGCCCCGCAGTCGATCACGATGGTGTCGAGACCGAGCTGTTCGGCCAGCGCGGCGGAATTCCCATGCGGCAGGCCCAGGAACACGACGTCATGGCCGACGAGCACCGCGGGGTCGGTGGGCTCCAGGATCCGATCGGCGAGGGGCAGCAGGTGCGGGTGATGCTCGTCGAGGCGGCTCCCGGCGCTCGCCGCGGCCGTCAGCGCCCCAATGGTCAGCGACCCGTCGGCGTACGCCGGATGGCCGAGCAGCAATCGCAAGATCTCACCGCCGGCGTATCCACTCGCACCGGCCACGGCCACCGAAGTCACGCGGCAATCTTGCATGTTTATGCAGTGAAATGCAAGTTCATGCTGCGGTGTGTCGCCGCTGTTCAGCCACGCAGAACGGCGCCGAGGCGTTCGCCGGCCAGCGCCACCGCGGCATCCCGAGCGGCACTGGCCTCGTCCTCGGTCAGCGTGCGGTCTGCCGCGCGGAACCGCAGCGCCAGCGTCAGCGACTTGCGGTCCGCACCGATTTGCGACCCGGTGTAGACATCGAACAGCACGACGTCCTCGAGTAGCTCCCCCGCTCCCTCGCGCACCGCGTCGACCACCGCCTGGGCCGGGACGTCCGCGCCGACCACCACGCTGAGGTCCTGGAACACCGCCGGGAAGGGCGAGACCCGTGGAGCGGGCAGTGTGGTGACGACCTCAACGGCACTGAGGTCGAGTTCCACCGCGCAGGTGCCCGCCGGGAGGCCGGACCGCTCGGTCACCGCCGGGTGCAGCTGGCCCGCGTGGCCGACGACCTGGCCGTCGATCACGACCTCGGCGCAGCGCCCCGGATGCCAGGGCAGGTGCTGCGCGGGCCGCAGCGTGACCTCGACACCAGCCGCCCGGGCAATCACCCGAACCGCCTCGAACGCGTCAGCAGCCTCGACGGGACGACCCGGCCCCCACGGGCCGCGCGGTTCACGAAGACCGGCCAGTACCGCCCCGACGTGCACCGGCTGATCCGGCAGCGACGCGTTGAGCGCGGCGATCTCGTCGTCGGTGGGACGGCGGTCAGTGGGAATCAGGCCGACGGCGCGGGTCTCCGGTGTCGGCTGCACCACTTGGGCGATCCCGAACAGCGCGACATCGCCGAAGCCTCGGGAAACGTTGCGCGACAACGCCTCCGACAGCGCTGGCAGTAGTGTGGTGGCCAGTTCGGGCCGGTCGGCCTCGAGCGGGTTGAGCACCCTGGTGGTGCTGCGGCGCCGATCGTCGGATGCCAGGCCCCACTGGTCGAAGACTCCGCTGGGCAGGAACGGCGTGGGCAGCACCTCGACGAATCCGGACAGCGCCAACGCCTTGCCGATCGCCCGGCGGCGCTTCTGTGCAGCGGTCAGACCGCGTCCGGCGGGAGCCGGCGGTAGAACCGACGGGATGACGTCGAGGCTCTCCAGTCGCAGCACCTCTTCGACCAGGTCGGCGGGTTGGACCAGGTCGGGCCGCCAACTCGGTGGAGTCGCGATCAAATAGTGCGGGTTGCTGGCGTCGGTGGCCACCCGGGCGCCGATCTGGGTGAGCCGGGCGACGCATGCGCCGTCGGGGTAGACGACACCGGCCATCCGGTCGGGAAGGTCGACCGCCATCCGCACCGCAGGTGGCGAGAAGTCCTCGCGCGGCGGATCGCCGCGCCAGTCGGTGAGGACGGGTTGCACTGTGCCACCGGCGATCTCCGCGAGCAGCGCGGCGCAGCGGTCGATGGCCGCCACCGAGACGGCCGGGTCCACCGAGCGCTCGTAGCGCCGGCCGGCTTCGCTGACCAGATGCAGGCGGCGGATCGTGCGGGACACCGCGGCCGGATCCCAGACCGCGGCCTCGAGCAGCACGTCGGTGGTGTTGTCGTCGATCTCGGTGGTACCTGCGCCCATCACACCGCCGATCGCGGCGACGGCCGTGTCGTCGACGATCAGGACGTCACCGGGATCGAGGCGGCGTTCGACGTCGTCGAGGGTGACCACGGTCTCCCCCGGGTTGGCGAACCGGACCGCGAACTCGCCGTGGATCCGGCTGCTGTCGTGGGCGTGCATGGGGTGGCCGAGTTCGAGCATGACGTAGTTGGTGACGTCCACGGCCGGGGAGATCGGCCGGATGCCGCAGAGCAGCAGGCGGCGGCGTAACCACCACGGCGATTTGGCGTTCGGATCGATCCCGGTCACCGGGCGCAGCGCGAAGCGGCTCACTCCGGTACCGGGGGCGATGGTCACCGGCAGCGCCGGGCCATCGACCGGCAGCGCGGGAACGACGTCGGCAGGGTCGACGAAGGGCAGGTCATAGGCGCAGGCGATCTCGCGGGCGATGCCGCGCACCGACATCGCGTAGCCGCGGTCGGGCGTCACGGCGAGGTCGAAGACGACGTCATCGAGTCCGAGGACCTCGGTGGCGTCGGCGCCCGGGTCGGCCGTTGCGGCCGGCAGCACGAGAATTCCGGAGTGGTCGGCCCCCAGGCCGAGCTCAGCCGCCGAGCAGATCATTCCGTCGGAGGTCCGGCCGTAGGTCTTGCGGGTGGCGATGTGGAAGCCACCAGGCAGGGTGGCGCCGGGCAGTGCAACCACCACCAGATCCCCGGCGGCGAAGTTGGTTGCGCCGCAGACGATGTCACGATCGGCGTCCTCCCCGACGTCGACCGTGCAGGCCCGGATCGGCTTCTTGAACTCGGTGAGTTCCTCGATTCCGGTGACCCGCCCCACGCGCAGCGGACCGGTGACCGGGCCGAGGGTGATGACGTCCTCGACCTCGTGGCCGACCCGGATCAGCGCCTGCTCCAACTCATGGGACTCGACGTCCCAGCCCGGTGCGCCCTTCTGCACGACCTCGCGCAGCCAGCTGTAGGGAAGCCGCATTACAGCCCCACCCCGAACGGCAGCGAGAACCGGACGTCACCCTCGACCATGTCACGCATGTCGGGAATGCCGTTGCGGAACTGCAGGGTTCGCTCCAAACCACAGCCGAAGGCGAAGCCGGAGTACACCTCCGGGTCGATGCCGGCGGCGCGCAGGACGTTCGGATTCACCATGCCGCAGCCGCCCCATTCCACCCAGCCGGGGCCGCCCTTCTTGTTCTCGAACCAGATGTCGACCTCGGCCGAGGGTTCGGTGAAGGGGAAGAAGTGTGGCCGCATCCGGGTTCGTGCGGTCGGGCCGAACTCCGATCGGGCGAAGGCGTCCAACGTGCCGCGCAGGTGCGCCATCGTCAGCCCGCGGTCCACCGCGAGCCCCTCAACCTGATGGAAGACCGGGGTGTGGGTGGAGTCGAGTTCGTCGGTGCGGAATGTGCGGCCGATCGAGATGATGTAGACCGGCAGTTCACGGGAGAGCAGAGTGCGGACCTGCACCGGTGAGGTGTGGGTCCGCAGCAGTTGGCGCGACCCTTCCGGGGCGATGTGGAAGGTGTCGGACTCGCTGCGGGCCGGGTGGTCGGGCGGGAAGTTCAGTGCGTCGAAGTTGAACTGCTCGCTTTCCACCTCGGGGCCCTCGGCCAGCTCCCACCCCATCGCCACGAAGGTGTCGGCGATGTGTTCGGCCAGGATCGTGATCGGGTGGCGCGCCCCGACGGGCTGCCGGGTCGACGGCAGGGTGACGTCGATCGCCTCCGCCAAGAGGACGGCCTCGTCGCGCTCGGCACGCAGCACGGCCAACCGCTCGGTGTAGGCGTCCTGGGTTTCGGCGCGCGCGATGTTGACCCGCTTGCCCGCGTCGGCCCGCTCCTCTTTCGGGAGGGTGGCCAGCGCCTGCCGGGCCAGGGCAACCGGGCCGCGATCGCCGAGATGCTCGGTCTTGGCCCGGGCCAGCCCGTCCAGGTCACCGGCGGATTCGAATGACCGGCGCGCCGCATCCACCGCAGCGCTCAGCACGTCCTCGGACAGCAGATCGACCGGTTGCTCGCCCACGCGTCGAGACTCTCCTTAGCTGGCGGGGGGATGTCGGCGGCACGGGTGTGACGCAAGTGCCGACCTGCAGATCATAGGTGATGCCAGAATGACCCCTCACGGGCAATTAGCCCGCTCTCGTCCGTTGCCGGTAGGGGTGTCACTGTGGAGCATGGCCAATGATGCGGGCCTTTCTGATCGGCGGCGTGTGGGCCGAGGCGCTGCTCGGCGCCCTGCTCGCATTCCGGCACAGCGTGTGGTGGTGGGCCGTGGTCGCGGTGCTGGCCGGGTTGGCGGCGCTGGGCACCTGGGACCTGATCCAGACCAAGCACTCGATCCTGCGCGCCTATCCAATCCTGGGCCACGCGCGGTGGATCGCCGAACGGATACGTCCGGAGATCTACCAGTACTTCGTCGAATCGAACACCGACGGCGCGCCCTTCGACCGGGAGACCCGAGATGCGGTGTACCGGCGCTCCAAGGGGATCAAGGGCGACGAGCCATTCGGCACCGAACGCAATGTCGATGAGGTGGGTTACGAGTTTCTGCGGCACTCCCTGCGCGCCAGGATCGCGACCGATCTGAACCCCAAGGTGCGCATCGGCGGTCCGGACTGCACCCAGCCCTATGACATCGCGATGCTCAATGTTTCGGCGATGAGCTTCGGGGCCCTGTCCGGCAACGCGATCGAGGCGCTCAACGGGGGCGCCGCGAAGGGTGGGTTCGCCCACGACAGTGGCGAGGGCGCGATCAGCCCGTACCACCTCAAGCACGGCGGCGATCTGATCTGGGAGATCGGATCGGGCTACTTCGGCTGCCGCACCCCGGATGGCCACTTCGACGCCGAGAAGTTCCAGGAGAAGGCCGCTCTGCCCAGTGTCAAGGCGATCTCGATCAAGCTGTCCCAGGGTGCCAAACCCGGACTGGGCGGAGTCCTGCCGGGGCCGAAGGTCACCCCGGAGATTGCCGCCACCCGTGGGGTTCCGGTGGGCCAGACCGTGGTCTCGCCGCCCGCGCACACCGCCTTCCACACCCCTTCGGAACTGATGCATTTCATCGCCACGTTGCGCAGCCTCTCCGGCGGCAAGCCGGTCGGGTTCAAGCTCTGCATCGGCGCCCGGACCGAGTTCCTGTCCATCTGCAAGGCCATGTTGAAAACCGGCATTGCGCCGGACTTCATCATCGTCGACGGGGCCGAGGGTGGAACTGGTGCCGCCCCGCAGGAATTCGTCGATCACGTCGGCATGCCGCTGACCGAAGGGTTGATGATGGTGCAGAACTGCCTGGTCGGCGTGGGCTTGCGGCCGCACATCAAACTCGGCGCCTCCGGCAAGGTCACGAATGGCTTCGACGTCGTCAAGCGCATCATCCAGGGCGCCGACTTCACCCTCGCAGCGCGGGCGATGATGTTCGCCGTTGGCTGCATTCAGGCGATGAAGTGTCACACCAACCGGTGCCCCACCGGGGTTGCCACCCAGGATCCAGGCCTGGCCCGGGCACTCGACGTGCCGGACAAGATCGACCGGGTGGCCAACTTTCAGAAGGCCGTGGTCGGCAGTGCCGCACAAATGGTGGCATCGATGGGTCTCGAGGACTTCTCCGAGTTGACGCCGTCGATGCTCAACCGGCGCGTCGACTGCTCCCACAGTCGCACCTATGCCGAGATCTACGAGTGGCTGATGCCCGGCGAACTGCTGGAGGACCCGCCGGAGAGTTGGTTGTCAGACTGGATCGAGTCCAGCGCGGAGGAATTCGTCTGACCCGCCTCGATCAGCCCGGCCACGCACACCGCGGTCAGCGCCCCGAGTGCACCGAAGAAGACCGTCGTCTGAACGGACATCTCGCCGTAGGCCAGCAGCAGATAGCTGAACGCCGCGGCCACGGCCAGCAGTGCGTACCGCGGAACCGTCCATGGTTCCGGTGGGCCGAAACGCGTGCCGAGGAGCATGCCGAAGACCAGGGCGACGGCATGACCCGCGCTGGTGAAATCGCCACCGCTGAGGGCGACGGCGCTGACGGCCACCGCAAGCCACCACCCGGCCCACGCATCGGCCCAGCGGCCCGGCAGCGCTGCTGTAAGGGTGCCCAGCACCCCGACGGCGCCGTAGCTCATGCCGACGTCGGCGGCATCGGCGATCGAGTTCGAGGCCAGCCCAGCGGCCAGCGCGGCAGCCAGGGCCGCCGCCACCACCAGAGTCGCCCCGACGTGCCCCACCGTGAATGCGACCACCAACCGGCGGCTCTTCCAGACAAGTTCGGCCAGCGCGAGTAGCGCCACCAGACCAGGCAGCCAGACGTAAATCGGACCGGGTTGATTGACGAACGCGCTGTCGATCAGTGTGACGACCCGACCGTCACGCAGGTTGCGCAAATTGGTACTCGAGTACTGGATGACGCTGTCCTGGGTTTGAGGTCCGAGGCGCAGAAGTATCAGGGCCACCGCCGCCACAGCTGCCGCGTAGACGACGGTGACACGCACACGGCCCAGTCGGGCCAGCACCCCCCGCAGCACAGGACTAGTCCTCGGCGCCCTTCGCGTCCTGCGCGGGCAGGTCCGACGTATCCGGGGAGGCGTCCCCAGCGGGAGCGTCCTGAGGCGAAACAGCCTCCGGCGCAACGTCTTCGGATACCTCGCCGGATTCCTTGGAAGGCTTCTCGGGCTTGAGCCGGTACATCAGCAGGTCCGCGGGCACGCCCGACTGCCGGGCGACGAACAGGTTGCGGCGGACCGGCTTGACCTTGACCCCCAGCGCCTCCAACTCGCCCTCGGGGATTTTCTCCAGCGTCTTTTCCGAGACGATCAATCCACCCTTGGTGGCCCGTGCCATCACCCGCGCGGCGATGTTGACGTCGACGCCCAACCAGTCCGAACCGATGTGTTGCGGGCAACCGGTGTGGATGCCCGCGCGCATCTTCGGCGTATACCCGTCCACATCAATGGTTTTCACCGC
The DNA here is from genome assembly GCA_903862565.1 of uncultured Actinomycetes bacterium. Taxonomy (GTDB): domain Bacteria; phylum Actinomycetota; class Actinomycetes; order Mycobacteriales; family Mycobacteriaceae; genus Mycobacterium. The sequence goes on from CAIOYU010000376.1 coordinate 7,590, forward strand.
CTGCAACGACGTGAGTGTGGCTTTGACGGCGGTCCCGGCGTCGGGGAACACCGCCATCATGCCGTCGCCCATCCGCTTGACGATGTGTCCCCCGGCATCCAGCAGGGGCGGTTCAACGACTTGGGCGACGCGGCGCAACAGTCGCAGGGTGGCGTCGTCGCCGACCTTCAACGACCACTCCGAGAATCCCACCAGATCGGTGAACAGCAGAGTGACCTCAGCGGCGGGTTGCTTGCCCGAAACCCGTTCGGTGACGGCCTTCCACAACTGCAGGGCGGCCAGACTCGCTTCGCGGGTGGCACCGTCGCGCTTGGGCATCAGCCGGTCGGCCGCGCGCGCTGCAGTCTCGACGCTGCCGTCACCGGCGGTCGACAGCGGATCACCGAACTCGGGATCACCCGGCAGCGCCTGGCGCGCCCGGCGAATCGCCGAGACGACCTTCGGGTTGTTGTTGGTCTCGCGCAGCCACCGCGCCAGAGCATGGGCGCGGCCCCGTCGATCCTCTACCGGCTCGACGTTCACCGGGTCAGCTTAACCGCGGCGCCCAGTCGCTGAGCGCGCGCGCTCTGGTACAGACAGATGCCGGCAGCGATCGCGACATTGAGGCTTTCGGCCGAACCGGACATCGGGATGGTCACCCGGCGGTCGGCCAGAGCCGCAACCTCGTCGGCAAGGCCGTGCGACTCGGCGCCGAACAACCACGCGGTCGGCGCAACCAGGATCGGCTCCGCCTCGTCGAGGCTCATAGCGTCGCCGTGGACCACGGTGGCCAGGATCTGAAGACCTGCATTCCGAAGCCGCTCGATCACCGAAGCGGTGTCCGGCACGCTCACGACCGGAACGCTGAAGATGCTGCCCGCCGACGACCGCACGCACTTGCCGTTGTAAGGGTCGACGGTGTCGCCGGTGAAGACCACCGCGCCCGCACCCATCGCGTCAGCCAGTCTGATCAGCGTCCCGGCGTTGCCAGGATCGGCGATGTGGTCGCCGATCACGATCAGCGACGCGGTGGCCGGCAGCGCATCGTCGAGAGTGGTGTTCGGCAGCCGACACTGCGCGACGAGGCCCATCGGGGTGACGGTCTCAGACAGCGCTGCCAGCGCCTGCTCGGTGCAGGTGAAGACCTTCAGGCCTTCGAGCATCCCGCCATACCGCTGGGCCGCGGCCTCCGTGGCGAACACCGCCTCGACGAGGCCGCGCCCGGCGGCCGCTTCCACGAGGTTGCGTCCCTCGGCCAGGAAGCGGCCCGCCGCGGTGCGGCCCGTACGGCGGTGCAGCTTGACAGCCTCCGCGACCCGCGGAGACCGCGGAGTCATCGGAGGCTGTGGGCTCACGCCGCTGAACCGGCTTCCGCCGGAGCGTTCACGTCGGCCGGAAGTGCGCCCTTGGCCGCTGTCACCAGCGCCGTGAAGGCTGCCGGATCGCTCACCGCGATCTCGGCGAGGTTCTTGCGGTCGACCTCGATACCGGCAGCCTTGAGGCCCTGGATCAGCCGGTTGTAGGTGATGTCGTTGGCGCGGGCAGCGGCATTGATACGGGTGATCCACAACTTGCGGAAATCACCCTTGCGGGCCCGGCGGTCCCGGTAGGCGTAGGTCAGCGAATGCAGCTGCTGCTCTTTGGCTTTGCGGTACAGCCGCGACCGCTGGCCGCGGTAGCCCTTGGACGCCTTGAGGACGGTACGACGCTTCTTCTGGGCATTGAGTGCGCGTTTCACGCGAGCCATGAGGTGTTCCTATTTCATTCTCGATTGGGCAAAAGGCAGATCGAACGGGACTGGGATCAGCCGTTCAGCAGCTTGTTCACGCGCTTGGTGTCGTTGGCCGCCACCACGGTCCGGCCGTCGAGCCGGCGGGTCCGCTTGGACGACTTGTGCTCCAGCAGGTGTCGACGGCCCGCTTTCTGCCGCACGATCTTTCCAGTGCCGGTGCGACGGAATCGCTTACCTGCACCGCTGTGGGTCTTGGCCTTGGGCATGGTCCTCAGTCCTTACTCGTTGTGTCTCACACTCGTTGGGTCTTACTCAGTGGGGGTGACGGCTTCGTCGGCGGCGGGTTCGGCCGCCGGCGCTCCGACTGTCTGCTGCGCGGCCCGGGCGCGGGTCTTCGCGCCACGGTGGGGTGCCAGCACCATCGTCATGTTGCGGCCGTCCTGCTTGGCCGTGGTCTCGATGAATCCGTAGTCGGCGACATCGGCGCCCAGGCGCTGCAGCAGTCGGTACCCGAGTTCGGGCCGGGACTGCTCGCGGCCACGGAACATGATCGTCACCTTGACCTTCGACCCCGCCTCCAGGAAGCGGATGACGTGACCCTTCTTGGTCTCGTAATCATGCGGGTCGATCTTGGGGCGCAACTTCTGTTCCTTGACGACGGTCTGCTGCTGGTTCTTGCGAGACTCGCGTGCCTTCTGGGCCGCCTCGTACTTGAACTTGCCGTAGTCCATGATCTTGCAAACCGGCGGTTTGGCTTCCGGGGCTACCTCGACAAGGTCGAGATCGGCATCCGCGGCGACGCGGAGAGCGTCTTCGATTCGCACGATGCCCACCTGCTCCCCGCCCGGTCCGATAAGACGGACTTCAGGTACACGGATGCGCTCGTTGACGCGGGTCTCAGTGCTGATGTGGCCTCCCTGGTCGGCGTTTCTTGGCTGACCGCCCCGGAAACAGACACCGGATGACGTCGGAAGATGCCACACCAAACAGCCACACAAGCCCTGCGTCTGCAGGGCCCAGGCCGACCGATCGCGACGTGAAGCCGCCTGCGCGAACCGCAGAACGGACACCCGGAGGTGTCCGTGACCGGACCGTCTGGCCTTGGTGACAACCCGTACGGGTAGTCTGCGTGGCCAACGGTGGGAGTGGGACTCCACTTGTCTGTCCTGGCCGAGGCCGGGACGGTCGTGCATGGGAGTCTATCAGCCATGGTGGATAACCCCGACATTCGCGATCTGGCCGACGTTCCGGCGATCGAGGTGATCGGTCGCGCGGCGATGATGCTGATGAGCGCCGCGGCCGAGAAACTGGGGTTGGGCGACCCTGATCCCGACACCAGCAGCCACCGCGACCTCGACGAGGCACGGCGACTGATCACCGCTCTGGCCGGGCTGGTCAACGGCGCAGCCGAGTACCTCGGACCGCACGCCGGCCCGTTGAAGGAAGCCGTGGCGACCTTGCAGAAGGCGTTCCGCGACGCCAGTGCCTTCCCCGACGCACCGGGGCTGGGTCCCGGCGAGCGGATTTCCAAGCCGATCTCTTAGCGTGCCCGCCACACGCAGTGCGTCAGCGGAATAGTCTGGCGGCCTATGACACTCACGACGAGGACGAGCCGGACCCGTTCCCGGTTCTACTGGGTGCCTGCCGCGGCGGGCTGGTTCCTCGGCGTGATCGCCACCGCGTCGCTGCTCTCGAGCGTGTCGCCGTTGATCCGGCACCTGACCAAGGTGCCGCGCGAATTCATCGACAAGTACCTGTTCAACTTCCCGGACACCAGCTTCGCGTGGGCGTTCGCGGTCGCCGTCCTGGCCGGCGCCCTGGCGGCCCGCAAGCGCATCGCCTGGTGGGTGCTTGTCCTGAACCTGGTTATCGCCCTCGCCTTCGACGTGTCCGCGCTGACCGAGCGCGACGGAAGCCGGCTGGAGGACATCGGCGAGTCCCTGGGACTGGCCTTCCACCTGACTGCCATCGTGGTGCTGGCCCTGGCCTACAGCGAGTTCTGGGCCAAGGTGCGCCGCGGCGCGTTGTTCAAGGCTGCCGCCGTGCTGGTCGCCGGGAACGTGGTCGGCATCCTCCTGGCGTGGGGCCTGCTCGAGTTGTTCCCGGGGTCCCTCAAGGGCGATGACCTCGACTACCTGTTGTACGCGGTGAACCGCGTCAGCGGCTTCGCCATCGCGCCTCCCGAGCTGTTCGTCGGCAAGCCGAATGTCCTGCTCAACGCCCTGTTCGGACTTTTCGGGGCCCTGGCGCTGATGGCGGCGGCCGTGGTGCTGTTCCAGTCCCAGCGCGCCGACAACGCCCTGACCGGGGAGGACGAGTCGGCGATCCGCGGACTGCTCGAGTCGTATGGGAAGAACGACTCGCTGGGCTACTTCGCCACCCGCCGGGACAAGTCGGTGGTGTTCGCGCCCAACGGCCGCGCAGCCGTCACCTATCGGGTCGAAATCGGGGTGTGCCTGGCCAGCGGCGATCCCGTGGGCGACCCCCGGTACTGGCAGCAGGCCATCGCAGCCTGGCTGCAACTGTGCGAGGAGTACGGCTGGGCACCCGGAGTGATGGGCGCGAGTTCGACTGG
>CAIOYU010000377.1 GCA_903862565.1 uncultured Actinomycetes bacterium
CCGAGGTGTAGGTTGACCCATTTCCTGCGAACCGTCGCAGTGGCGGTCGGGGCCGTACTGGCATCGTTGACGGTGCCAGCCGCCCCGGCCGCCATTGCCGACTCCGGGGTGACCGGCGACCCCACCACCACCGTCGCCTACGGCGACCCCACCACCACCATCGCCTCCGGCGACCCCACCACCACCATCGCCTCCGGCGACCCGGTACCAACGATTCCCTCCGGTGAACCCTGGGCCGCCACCGCTGCGTCCACCCAACCCGCGACCGTCGTCTTCCCGGGGATGGAGATCCGCCAGGAGTCCACCGTCTGCACGCTGGGCTTCGTCGATCCGATTCTGCGCGTTGGATTCTCCGCGGGCCACTGCCGTCGCGGCGCCGAGGTCACCGACCGCAACGGGCACGTGATCGGAGTCGTCTCTGGTTCACGAGACAACACCCCCGACGGCACGGTGGTTCGGACCGACCAGGTGATCTCCGACTACGAGGCGATCGACTTCGCCCCCGACGTCGTCATCCGCGATGTCCTTCCCGGCGGCCGCCAACTGGTCAGCGGCCCCGCCGCGCCACTGGCCGCCGGCCAGCCGATCTGCCACTTCGGTGTCGTCACCGGTGAAACCTGCGGCACCATCGAGCGCATGAACAACGGCTGGTTCACCATGGACAACGGCGTGGTCAGCCAGAAGGGCGACTCCGGGGGACCGGTGTACGTCATGGCCGACAACGGCAGGGCCGTCATCGTCGGTCTCTTCAACAGCACCTGGGGCCACCTGCCCGCAGCGGTGTCCTGGCAGGCCACCGGTCAGCAACTGCGCGAGGACGCCGGACTCGGCGATCCGGCCCTGAAACCGGTCGTCAACGCTGCGGCCTCCTTCGCCAACTGAGCCCGGGGATACCCTCGAGGCCATGAGCGGCCTGGATCTTCCGACCACCGTCGACGCCTCCCAGGTGAGCGACTGGTCCGACACCGTCGACGTGGTCGTCATCGGCTTTGGAATCGGCGGCGGATGCGCCGCGGTGACGGCTGCCGCCGCCGGCGCCCGGGTGCTGGTGCTGGAACGGGCGGCCGTGGCCGGCGGCACCACCGCGCTGGCCGGTGGCCACTTCTACCTGGGCGGCGGCACACCGGTGCAGGAAGCGACCGGCCACCACGACACCGCCGAACAGATGTACTCCTACCTCGTCGCGATGTCACGCGAGCCGGACCACGACAAGATCCGGGCCTACTGCGAGGGCAGTGTCGAACACTTCACCTGGCTGGAGCACCTGGGGTTCACCTTCGAACGGAGCTACTACCCCGAGAAAGCGGTGATCCAGCCCAACACCGAGGGCCTGATGTACACCGGCAACGAAAAGGTCTGGCCCTACAAGGATCTCGCGACTCCCGCTCCGCGGGGTCACAAGGTTCCCGTTCCCGGTGACACCCGGGGCGCCGCCCTGGTGATCGACCTGCTGCTCAGACGCGCCGCCGAACTCGGCGTGCAGATCCGGTACGAGACCGGCGCGACCAATCTGGTGCTCGACCAGGGCGCGGTAGTCGGAGTGCGGTGGAAGCACTTCGGCGAGACCGGCACCGTGCGGGCCGGTGCGGTGGTGCTCGCCGCGGGCGGGTTCGTCATGAACCGGGACATGGTGGCCCGCTACACCCCGAAGCTGGCGGAGAAGCCGTTCGTGCTGGGCAACACCTACGACGACGGCCTGGGCATCCGGATGGGGGAGTCCGCCGGAGCTGCGACCAAGCATATGGACCAGGCGTTCATCACCGCGCCGGCATATCCGCCGTCGATCCTGCTGACCGGAATCATCGTGAACACACTGGGCCAGCGTTTCGTCGCCGAGGACTCCTATCATTCCCGCACTTCGGGTTTCGTCATGGAACAGCCCGGCAGTGCGGCATTCCTGATCGTCGACGAGGCCCACCTCCAGCGACCGGCGCTGCCGCTGATCACCTTCATCGACGGCTGGGAGACCGTCGAGGAGATGGAGGCCGCTCTGGGCATTCCGAAGGGCAACCTGGTGGCCACACTGGACCGGTACAACCGCCACGCCGCCGCAGGAGAGGACCCGGACTTCCACAAACAGCCGGAATTCCTTGCGCCACAGGATAATGGGCCCTGGGCGGCATTCGACCTGTCACTGGGCAAGGCCCTCTATTCGGGATTCACCGTGGGCGGGCTGGCCACCAGCGTGGACGGCGAGGTGCTCCGGCCTGACGGGCATGCGATCCCGGGGCTGTATGCGGCCGGGGCGTGCGCCTCGACGCTGGCCCAAGACGGCAAGGGGTATTCCAGCGGGACGCAGCTTGGGGCGGGGTCCTTCTTCGGGCGCCGCGCTGGAGCCCGAGCGGCACACCGCCCCGTTGATTGAGGAGGCACACAGAAAAAGTGCGAGTGACCCTCTGCGTGGTTCCTCACTCAACGAGGCCGGTGGGACCCCGCGGGCGCTCGCTCAGATCGGCGCCACCTCAGCCAGGCGATGGACATGCCAGGCACCGTCGCCGAGCAGTTCGAGTTGGAAGGTGTGGTGCTGCTTGACCGTTGCGCGGTGGGTGACCGACACCATGATGGCGTCCGGGACGGTGGTGCGCACCAGCCGGTAGAGCGAGTATTCGTTGCCCTCGTCCAACGCCGAGGTGGACTCGTCGAGGAAGATCAGTTTCGGCTTGTGCAGCAGTACCCGCGCGAATGCCACACGTTGCTGTTCACCGGGGCACAGCACCTTCGTCCAGTCCTGGGTCTCGTTGAGCCGGTTGCTCAGGTGACCCAGTGCCACCGCGTCGAGCGCAGCGAGGACATCCTCGTCGGGGAATTCGGCCTCGTCGTCGGGATAGGACAGCACCGCACGCAGATCGCCCAACGGCAGATACGGCACCTGGGACAGGAACATGGTGTGCTGCTCGTCGGTGGGCCAGGCCAGCGTTCCATCGGTGAACGGCCACAACAGGGCCAGGCTACGCAGCAGGGTCGTCTTGCCCGCGCCCGAACGGCCGGTGATCACCACCGACTCACCCGGCTCCAGTCGCAGGTTCAACCCGTCGAGCAAGGTTGCGCCGCCGGGGTTGCGGACGGCGACGTCGGTCAACTCCAGAGCGCCGTCACTGCTCTTGTCGGCGTGCAGGTGTGGCAGTGCCCGGGCCAGCTCGTTTGCCTCGACCAGCCCGTCCAGACGGATGATGGTGGCTCGGTATGAGGCGAACGAGTCGTAGACCGCACGAAAGAACGACAGGGAGTCGTGGACGCTGCTGAAGGCCGACGCCGACTGGTTGACGTCACCAAACGTGATCTGGCCCTTAAAAAGTCGTTGGGCCTGCACCACCAGCGGCAGCGGGTTGATCAACTGGCTGATGGCCTGGTTCCATCCCAGCAGTGCCAGGCTTCGCACCACGAAGCGCCGGTAGTTGGAGATGATGCTCGAGAAGCGCTCCCGGAGAATGGAGCCCTCGGCCCGCTCGCCGCGGTAGAACGCGATCGACTCGGCGGCGTCGCGGAACCGAACCAGCGCGTAGCGGAATGCGGCGTTGGTGAGTTCGTTGCGGAAGCTGAACCGGATCAGCGGTTTGCCGATCCAGAACGCGATCACCGTGGTGGCGAAGACGTAGACCAGGGCAATCCAGAACAGCGCGTGGTTGAGAGTGAAACCAGCCATCGACAGCGGTCCGGACAGGTTCCACAGGATGGGTGTGAAGGCCACCACCGACACCATGGAGTTGACCGCACCGAACAGCAGGGTCGTCGTCGTCCCGATGGTGGGGGCATTGGGGCCCTGACCGGTGCCGGTGGTGAAGGCGTCGATGTCGAGCTGGATGCGCTGGTCCGGGTTGTCGATCGGGTCGTCGATGAAACGTCCGCGATAGAACGCCTCGTCGCGCAGCCAGTCACCGGTCAGGCGCTCGGTGAGCCAGACGCGCCACCGGACGATGAACCGCTGGGTGAGGTAGATGTCGACCAGCTGGCGGGTGATGTAGAGCGTTGCGATGAGCCCGAAGGTGATGATGGCCATCCAGAATCCGTGCACGCCGGATTCCCGGACCGCCTCGTTGCCCGCGCCGTTGCCTTCGAACGCGGTCTGCAGCGACGAATAGAGATCGTTGCTGAAATAGCTGAGCAGGACGTCCAGACGCACCGCGAACAGCGTCGAGAACAGCAGCACCCCCAACCACGCCCACACCGACACGCTGGCCCGGCCGCGGAAGTAGTCGCCGGTGACGCGCCAGAACTGGCGTCCCCACACGGTGTAGCGAGCCAGCAGCACAAGCACGATCAGCGTGCCCAGCGCAGTGAACACCCAGGCCTGGCAGGCCCACAGCAGCGAGTGCGGAATCTCGTTCGACCAGTCCAACGAGGGTTCGTACATCTCCATGGGCGTTCTCCTCGAGGCTCACTCGGGCCAAGCATCCCAGTTATCGGGCCGCCGGCCCGTCGATTTGGCCAACCCCGAGAGGCAGATGCTCCTAGGCCGGTGCCGGCTCCGGCCCCCGTACCGGTCCCAGCTTCCAGGCACCCTCGCCGAGCAGTTCCAGATGCTGGCAGTGGTGCTGCTCGACGCTGGGACGGTGGCTGACGCTGACCAGGATCGTATTCGGGAGTTCCGTCCGAACCAGGTCGTAGACGGCGTATTCCAGGCCCTCGTCGAGGGCTGAGGTGGCCTCGTCGAGGAAGACGGCCTTGGGTTTGGTGAGCAACACCCGAGCGAAAGCCACCCGCTGCTGCTCGCCGGGGGAGAGCACCTTGGCCCAGTCCTGGTCCTCGTTGATTCGGCCGATCAGATGCGACAGCGCCACCTTCGACAGCGCCGCCAGGATCTCCTCGTCCGGGATCTCCCCGGAATGGGCCGGGTATGAGACCACGGTGCGCAGATCCCCCAACGGAACATAGGGCAGCTGCGACAGGAACATGGTGTCGTGGCCCTCCATGGGACGCTGCAGCGTGCCGGAGGTGAAGGGCCACATCTCGGCGAGGCTGCGCAGCAGAGTGGTCTTGCCCGAGCCGGACCGCCCGGTGATGACCATCGCCTGGCCGGGTTCCAGTCGCACGTCCAGCGGATCGACAAGCTGGACACCGGTGGGGGTGCGGACCTCGACCCGACGTAGCTCCACCGACCCGTCGACGCTGGCGACGGTGTCCAGCCGGGGCATGTCGCGGGCCTCCTGGTTGGTCTCCACCATGCCGTGCAGACGGATGATCGACGCGCGGTAGGCCGCGAACTGGTCGTAGGCGTTGCGGAAGAACGACAGGGAATCGCTGATCTGACCGAACGCGCTCGAGGACTGGGTCACGTCGCCCAAGGTCATCTCGCCACGGAACAGCCGCTGGGCCTGCACCGCCAGCGGCAGCGGACTCAGGATCTGACTCATCAGCACGTTCCAGCCGGTCAGGCCGATGCTCCGGCGGACGTAGGCGCGGTAGTTGCGGATGATGGCCATGAATTTTCCGTGCAGCAGGCTCCGCTCCGCGTTCTCACCCCGGTAGAAGCCGACCGACTCGGCGGCGTCACGAAGCCGGACCAGCGCATAGCGGAATGCGGCGTTCGTGGACTCGTTGCGGAAGCTGAGGCGGATCAGCGGGCGGCCCACCCAGAAGGCCACCAGTGTCGCGAAGGCCACATAGACGAACGCCACCCAGAACAACGCCCGGGGCACGGTGATGCCGAACAGGGTCATCGGACCGGACAGGTCCCACAGGATCGGCACGAACGACACCACGCTGGAAATGGAACTGACCGCGCCGAACAACAGCATGCTGCCCGAGCCCACCAGTGGCGCGTTCGGGGTGCCACCGACGCCGGTGGTGAAGATGTCGACGTCCTGCTGGATCCGCTGATCGGGGTTATCGGTGTTGGTGTCGGTGAACCGGGACCGGTAGTAGGCGTGATCGGAGAGCCAGTCACCGGTCATCCGGTCGGTCAGCCAGGTGCGCCACCGGATGATGAACCGCTGGGTCAGATAGATGTCGAGCATGACGCGCCCGATGTAGAGCGCCGCCAGGATCCCGAACATGCCCAGCGCCACCCAGAACCCGTGCACCGCCGACTGGCGCTGCGCCTCATCGCCCGCGCCGCGCGCGGTGAACGCCATCTGCAGCGCCTCGAACAGGTCGTTGCTCTGGTAGCTGAGCAGCACGTTGATGCGGACGTAGATCATGGTCGACAGCAGCAGCACAGCCAGCCAGACCCAGATCACGATGCTCTTGCGCCCGCGGAAGTAGTCGCCGGTGATCCGCCAGTACTGGCGTCCCCAGAGCGTGAAACGCGCCAGTAGAACCACCACAAGGATCGTCCCGACCGCCGCTATCGCCCAGGCCCGCAGGATCCACACCAGCGACGGCAGCAGTTCGTGCGCCCAGTCCAGGGAGGGTGTGAAATGGTCGTCCACTCGATGTCCTTTTGGCCGGGTATCCCGGAGTCCTTCTGGCGGGGGTATCCCGAAGTCCTTTTTGGCGGGGCTATCCCGGCGAAGTTACCGCAGATTCCTGATTAGGCTCAGCCGATGGGTAACGAGTCGGGCGGCCAGAACACGATCCACGCGGGCAGGCTGATCGCCCGGCGCCTACGGGCCAGCGGAATCGACACGATGTTCACGCTGTCCGGGGGCCATCTGTTCTCCATTTACGACGGGTGCCGAGCCGAGGGCATCCGGCTGATCGACACCCGGCACGAGCAGACCGCCGCGTTCGCGGCCGAGGGCTGGTCGAAGGTCACCCGGCAGCCCGGAGTCGTGGCGCTGACGGCCGGACCCGGCGTCACCAACGGGATGAGCGCCATGGGTGCGGCGAGCCAGAACCAGTCGCCCATGGTCGTGCTCGGCGGGCGCGCACCGGCCATGCGCTGGGGGATGGGCTCACTGCAGGAGATCGACCATGTCCCGTTCGTGGCGCCACTGTGCCGCTATGCGGTGACCGCGGAGTCGTCGGCCGCCGTCGGCGACCGGGTCGACGACGCGCTGCGCGCGGCCGTCGGGGCACCGTCGGGAGTGGCGTTCGTCGACTTCCCGATGGACTACGTGTTCGGCGAGGCCCACGACCGCGGCGAGCCCGGAGCGCTGACCGACCTGCCGCCGCTGCCCCCGGCCGACGGCGACGCCCTGGACCGGGCGATCGCTCTGCTGTCCAACGCCCAGCGCCCGGTCATCATGGCTGGGACCAACGTGTGGTGGGGGCGTGCCGAGGACGAACTGGTGCATCTGGCCGAGGCGTTGCACATCCCGGTGTTCGCCAACGGGATGGCCCGCGGAATCGTCGGCGCCGACCGCCGGCTGGCGTTCTCCCGGGCGCGGTCCATCGCTCTGGCGCAGGCCGACGTCGCTCTGGTGGTCGGGGTCCCGATGGACTTCCGGCTGGGCTTCGGCGGCGTCTTCGGCCCCGACACCGCGCTGATCGTCGCCGACCGCTGCGCCCCGGAACGCCCGCACCCGCGCGCGGTCGCGGCCGAACTGTACGGCGACCTGCCCTCCACCCTGACCGGGCTGGCCGCGGCGACCCCGCCCGCCCATGACGACTGGATCGCCCGACTGCGCACGGTGGAGACCACCGCCCGCGCCGCCGAGACCGCCGAACTGGCCGACGACCGAACCCCGCTGCACCCGATGCGGGTCTACGCCGAACTGATGCCGCTCCTGGACCGCGACGCGATCATCGTCGTCGACGGCGGCGACTTCGGCTCCTACGCCGGCCGGGTCATCGACAGCCACGTTCCCGGGGCCTGGCTGGACAGCGGACCGTTCGGCTGCCTGGGATCGGGACCCGGCTACGCGCTAGCCGCAAAGCTCGCTCGCCCGGATCGCCAGGTGGTGCTGCTGCAGGGCGACGGCGCATTCGGATTCTCCGGGATGGAGTGGGACACCCTGGTTCGCCACGGTGTTCACGTGGTGTCGGTGGTCGGCAACAACGGCATCTGGGCGCTGGAAAAACACCCGATGGAGGCGCTGTACGGCTATTCCGTGGTGGCCGAACTGACCCCGGGAACCCGGTACGACGAGGTGGTGCGCGCACTCGGTGGGCACGGTGAACTGGTCTCCACCCCCTCGGAATTGCAGCCCGCACTGCGCCGGGCCTTCGACAGTGGGGTACCCACCGTCGTCAACACCCTGACCGACCCCGCCGTGGCCTATCCGCGCCGCTCCAATCTGGCCTGACCGACCGGTACCGTTGACCCCGTGGCGAAGCTTTCCAGGTCTCCGAAGTCCCCAAAGGTCTCCAACCCGTCCGCGCCCGGCCAGGGACGCCTGAGCCGGGGATTCTGGCGACTGCTCGGGGCGACCACCGAGAAGGTCAAAGCGCAGTCGATGGCGGAAGTCGAGGCCTGCGCGGCCTACGAGGACAAGGCGCGAGCCCTCGACGACGAGCAGCTCACCAAGGCCGCCGGGCTGGTCAAGCTGGAGAACCTGGCCGACTCGCCCGACATTCCCGAGTTCCTGGCGCTGGCCCGGGAGGCGGCCGAACGGACCATCGGCCTGCGGGCGTTCGACGTCCAGTTGCTCGGCGCCCTGCGGATGCTCGACGGGGACGTCGTGGAGATGGGCACCGGTGAGGGCAAGACACTGTCCGGAGCCATCGCCGCCGCCGGCTATGCACTGGGCGGGCGACGCGTGCACGTCCTCACCATCAACGACTACCTGGCCCGCCGCGACGCCGAGTGGATGGCGCCGGTGATCGAGGTGCTGGGCCTGACCGTCGGGTGGATCACCGAAGAATCGACCCGCGACGAACGCCGGGCCGCCTACCAGTGCGATGTCACCTACGCCTCGGTCAACGAGATCGGCTTCGACGTGCTGCGCGACCAACTGGTCACCGACGTCGACGACCTGGTGTCACCGAATCCCGACGTGGCCCTGATCGATGAGGCCGACTCGGTGCTGGTCGACGAGGCCCTCGTGCCCCTGGTGCTGGCCGGCACCACCCACCGCGAAACCCCCAAGCTGGAGATCGTCCGGTTGGTGGGCGAACTGGTCAACGACCGGGACGGCGACGAGTACTTCGCCACCGACGCCGACAGCCGCAACGTCCACCTCACCGAGGCGGGCGCGCAACGGCTGGAGAAGGCGCTGGGCGGGATCGACCTCTACTCCGAGGAGCACGTGGGAACCACGCTGACGGAGGTCAACGTGGCCCTGCACGCCCACGTGCTTCTGCAACGCGACGTGCACTACATCGTCCGCGACGGCGCGGTGCAGTTGATCAACGCCTCCCGCGGCCGGATCGCCTCGCTGCAGCGCTGGCCGGATGGACTGCAGGCCGCCGTGGAGGCCAAAGAGGACATCGAGACCACCGAGACCGGGGAGGTGCTCGACACCATCACCGTGCAGGCGCTGATCGGCCGGTACCCGACGGTCTGCGGGATGACCGGCACCGCCCTGGCCGCCGGCGAACAGCTGCGTCAGTTCTACAAGCTGGGGGTGTCGCCGATCCCGCCGAACACCCCGACGGTGCGGGTCGACGAGCCGGATCGGGTCTACATCACCGCCGCGGCCAAGAACGACGCCGTGATCGACCACATCATGGAGGTGCACCAGACCGGCCAGCCGATTCTGGTGGGTACGCACGACGTCGCCGAGTCCGAGGACGTCTACCAGCGGCTTCGCCGCCGGGGTGTTCCGGCCGTCGTCCTCAACGCCAAGAACGACGAGGAGGAGGCGCGGGTCATCGCCGAGGCGGGCAAGCTGGCCGCGGTCACGGTCTCGACCCAGATGGCCGGCCGCGGCACCGACATCCGGCTCGGCGGATCCGACGCGGCCGACGACTCGCCGCAGAAGGCGGAGGTGGCCGAGCTCGGCGGCCTGCATGTCGTCGGCACCGGCCGCCACCACACCGAGCGGTTGGACAACCAGTTGCGGGGCCGCGCCGGGCGCCAGGGCGACCCCGGCTCGTCGGTGTTCTTCTCCAGCTGGGAAGACGAGGTCGCCGCCGCCCACCTCGAGGATTCCAAGCGGCCCATGGAGTGCGACGACACCGGCCGGATCACCAGCCCCAAGGCGGCGCTGCTGCTCGACCACGCCCAGCGGGTCGCCGAGGGCCGACTGCTCGACGTGCACGCCAACACCTGGCGTTACAACCAGCTGATCGCCCAGCAGCGGTCGATCATCGTCGAACGTCGCAACACCCTGCTCAGTACGCCCGCCGCCCGCGACGAGCTCAAGGAGCTGTCACCGGCGCGGTACGCCGATCTCTCCGAGGTGCTCACCGAGCGGCTCGGTAGCGAGGAGGCCGCCGACGACGAACTCGAGCGGATCTGCCGCGCGATCATGCTCTACCACCTCGACCGTGGCTGGGCAGACCACCTGGCCTACCTCTCCGACGTCCGCGAGAGCATCCACCTGCGCGCACTGGGGCGGCAGAACCCGCTCGACGAGTTCCACCGGATGGCCGTCGACGCCTTCGGGCACCTGGCCGCCGACGCCATCGAGGCCTCCCAGCAGACCTTCGAGACCGCCAACGTCCTGGACGACGAACCCGGCCTTGATCTTTCGAAGCTCGCCCGGCCGACGTCGACGTGGACCTACATGGTTCACGACAACCCGCTGCGCGACGACACGTTGTCGGCGCTGAGTTTGCCTGGGGTGTTCCGTTGAGCACCCCGCGTTTGCCCGGGGTGTTCCGCTAGGTGGGCAACCGGATATGGACGATTCCGAACATCCTCAGCCTGATCAGACTCGTCCTGCTGCCGGTGTTCGGCTACCTGCTGCTGGCGCGGCATTCCTACGGCCCCGCGGTGGCCATCCTGATGTTCAGCGGAGCCTCCGACTGGGCCGACGGCAAGATCGCCCGGCTGGTGCCCAACCAGTCCTCAAGGCTGGGGGAGTTACTCGACCCGTTGGTCGACCGCCTCTACATGGTGGCGGTCCCGGTCCTGCTCGCCCTGTCCGGCGTCGTGCCGTGGTGGGTGGTGGCGATCCTGATTGGCCGCGACACAGTGCTCGCAGCGACGCTTCCGGTGGTGCAGAGCCGCGGGGTGACGGCCCTGCCGGTCACCTACATCGGCAAGGCCGCCACCTTCGCGCTGATGTCGGGGTTCCCGCTGGTCCTGCTGGGCCAGGGGGATGCCCAGTGGAGCCGGGTGGTCTGGGCCATCGGCTGGGGCTTCGTGATCTGGGGCATCGGTATGTACCTGTGGTCCGCGGTGCTCTACCTCATGCAGGTCAGGCTCGTGGTGCAGCGACTCCCCAGGGTCTGAGAGCGGGGCCGTCAGCTGCCCGCCTTGCGGCAACCGAAACCCGGCCAATACGCTCAGCCGGAAAAATCCCCGGAATCCACACAGCAACGAGGAGCCCCGTGAGCGACACCCCCGCCGACCTGCGCTACACCGCCGAGCACGAATGGGTCCGCCGCACCGGAGCCGACACCGTTCGCGTCGGCATCACCGACTTCGCGCAGTCGTCCCTCGGTGACGTCGTCTACGTTCAGCTGCCCGAGGTCGGTGCCACGCTCACCGCCGGTGAGGCTTTCGGTGAGGTGGAATCCACCAAGTCGGTCTCCGACCTGTACGCGCCGGTCTCGGCGACGGTCACCGCGGTCAACGTCGACCTCGAGGGTAATCCGCAGCTGGTCAACTCCGATCCGTACGGCCAGGGCTGGCTCTTGGAGCTGCACGCCGACGGCGATACCCTTGAACAGGGGATGACGACACTGCTCGATGCAGACGCCTACCGGGCCACCCTGACCTAGACACGGTTCGGCGGTTGTTAGGGTTGACTGTCGGCTTGTGGCGCATGCCAGTCGTAAGCCAGTGAGGAGCACTTGGGTGACGGATAACGACGGCTCGGACGAGCTGACCGTGGAGACGACCTCGGTCTTCCGCGCGGATTTCCTCAACGATCTCGAGGCCCATGCCGCATCTGTCGGCGAGACCACGATCTCCGGGGTCGAGGGCCTGCCGGTCGGATCGGCGCTGCTGGTGGTCAAGCGTGGCCCGAACGCGGGGTCTCGATTCCTGCTTGACCAGTCGACCACCTCGGCGGGTCGCCATCCCGACTCCGACATCTTCCTCGACGACGTGACCGTCAGCCGTCGCCACGCCGAATTCCGGCTGGAGGGCAACGACTTTCAGGTTGTCGACGTCGGCAGCCTCAACGGCACCTACGTCAACCGCGAACCGGTGGACTCGGCGACGCTGGCCAATGGCGACGAGGTGCAGATCGGCAAGTTCCGTTTGGTGTTCCTGACCGGTCCGAGGCCGGCCGGCGGAGAATGACCGCACCCGATAGCCCGGCCCTGGCCGGGATGTCGATAGGAGCGGTCCTGGATCTGCTCCGTCCGGACTTCCCGGATGTGACGATCTCCAAGATCCGGTTTCTCGAGGCCGAAGGCCTCGTCACTCCGCAGCGCAGTCCGTCGGGCTACCGCCGTTTCACCGCCTATGACTGTGCGCGTCTGCGATTCATCCTGACCGCCCAGCGCGATAACTACCTGCCGCTGAAGGTCATCAAGGCCCAACTCGACGCCCAACCCGACGGCGAGTTGCCGCGACAGGCCTCCCGGCAGGACTCGCCCTATCCCGCGCCGAGGCTGGTCCCGGTGGGGGACCTGAGCGCGGCTGAGACCGTCGCCCTGCCGCCCACGCCGGTGCGACTCACCCGCGAGGACCTGCTGGCGCGTTCCGGCGTCGATGCCGATCTCATCACCGCCCTGTGCCGGTCCGGAATCATCACCACCGGGCCCGGCGGGTTTTTCGACGAGCACGCCGTGGTGATCGCGCAGTGCGCCCGGGGCCTGGCCGACTACGGGGTGGAGCCGCGTCATCTGCGGGCCTTCCGGTCCGCAGCCGACCGGCAGTCCGACCTCATCGCCCAGATCGCCGGGCCGGTGGGCAAGGCGGGGAAGGCCGGCGCCCGCGATCGCGCCGACGACCTGGCTCGCGAAGTCGCCGCACTGGCGATCACACTGCACACCTCGCTGATCAAGTCCGCGGTACGCGACGTACTGGATCGCTGAGGACTAGACTTTTCACTGTCCGCCAAGGCCGGCGGTCCCGCGAGTCGGTACTCGGACGCGACGCACTTCGTGCGCGGAGGTGAGACGGTAGATGACTGAAGTTCGAGTGGTCGGCATCCGGGTTGAGCAACCCGCCAACCAGCCGGTTCTGCTTCTGCGGGAGACCAGCGGCGACCGTTACCTACCGATCTGGATCGGCCAGACCGAGGCCAACGCGATCATCCTCGAACAGCAGGGCGTCGAGCCCGTCCGCCCGCTGACCCATGACTTGTTCCGCGATGTCATTGGTGCGCTTGGCCGTTCGCTCAAGGAGGTGCGGATCGTGGACCTTCAGGAAGGCACGTTCTACGCCGACCTGATCTTCGACTCCGACGTTCGGGTGTCGGCGCGCCCGTCGGACTCGATTGCCATCGCACTGCGGATGGGTGTGCCGATCTACGTCGAGGAAGCGGTTCTCGACGAGGCCGGCCTGCTGATTCCCGATGAGAGCGACGAGCAGTCCGCAGGCGCCGCCCGAGAGGACGAAGTCGAGAAGTTCAAAGAATTCCTCGACAGTATTTCCCCGGACGACTTCAAGGCGACCTGATCCATAACGGATGCGTCTCATCTCAGGCAGCGCTGGTCTCGACACGCGTTTGGGATGACGGCGGGCCTCCGGGGGTACGTCCATACTTCAGGTGCACCCAGGTTGGCGCAGCAGTCCAACTGCGACGTCCACCAGGCGTATGCTCGAACCACTCTGGGAACGGCGAGAGGAAGCACCGTGGGCGACGAGCCACCACGTCAGGATCAGCTCGATTTCGCTGTGCCCAGCCCCCGCTTGAAGGCGGAGCCGGCAGTCCAGGGCGGCCTGTTCCCGGATGATTCGGTACCCGATGAGTTGGTGGGCTACCGCGGTCCGAGCGCCTGCCAGATCGCCGGCATCACCTACCGCCAGCTCGACTACTGGGCCCGCACCTCGCTGGTCGTGCCCTCCATCAGGGGCGCTGCCGGGTCGGGCAGCCAGCGGCTGTATTCGTTCAAGGACATCCTCGTTCTCAAGATCGTCAAGCGGCTGCTGGACACCGGCATCTCACTGCACAACATCCGGGTGGCAGTCGACCACCTGCGTCAGCGGGGCGTGCAGGACCTGGCCAACATCACGCTGTTC
>CAIOYU010000378.1 GCA_903862565.1 uncultured Actinomycetes bacterium
GGTCGCGGGTCCACCTACTCGGCGTCCAAGGCCTGGGTGGTGTTCTTCTCCGAGGGCCTGGCCAACGGCCTGGCCGGCACCGGGGTCGGCATGCACGCGGTGTGCCCCGGTTTCGTCCATACCGAGTTCCACGAGCGTGCCGGCCTCGACATGTCGTCCATCCCGGGGCCGATGTGGCTGACCGTCGAGGACGTCGTCTCCGAGAGCCTGGCCGACATCGCCAAAGGCAAGGTCGTCAGCATTCCCGGTGTTCAGTACAAGGTGCTGACCACCGGCGGACGTTTGATTCCGCGCGGAGTGGTCCGCGCCTTCACCAAGAGAGTGGGACGTGGCCGTGGCCGTACCTGAGATGTCACCGGAGATCAGCGCCTCCGAACGGGGCGAGCTCGCCGAGTTGGTCCGCCAGCTGTCGGTGGTGTTCGGCCGTGTCACCCTGTCGTCGGGCAAGGAGGCCGACTACTACGTCGACCTGCGCCGCGCCACCCTGAACCATCGCGCGGCGCCGCTGATCGGGCGGCTGATGCGGGAACTGACCGCTGACTGGGACTACGCCGCCGTCGGCGGGCTGACCATGGGCGCCGACCCGGTGGCATGTGCCGTCATGCATGCGCCCGGGCGTCCGATCGACGCGTTCGTCGTCCGCAAGGCCGCGAAAGCCCATGGCCTGCAACGCCAGATCGAGGGCGCCGATGTGGTGGGCAAGCGGGTGCTGGTGGTCGAGGACACCAGCACCACGGGCGGATCGGCGCTGACGGCTGTGCGCGCCGTGCAGGACGCGGGTGCGACGGTGGTCGGCGTGGCCACCGTGGTGGACCGGGCCACCGGTGCCGCCGAGGCGATCGAGGCCGAGGGGGTGCCGTACCGCAGCATCCTCGGTCTGGCCGACCTCGGCCTCGCTTGATGCCCGACGAGGGCCCCGACTGGGATGACGTCGTCGACGTCGTCTGCGTCGGCACCACCCCGGGGGTGCTGGCGTACGCGATCTGTTGCGCCGCAGCCGATCTCGAGGTGCTGATCGTCCATCCCCCGCTGGAAGGGGACACCGCTCTGGCGGAGTTCACCGCTGCCATGACCGAGGATCTCGACGTCCCGCCCGTTGAGGGTGTCGATGTGCACGCTGCTGCGGCGTGTCGTGTGCGAAACCGCACCGACGCCGAGGGGGAGGAGGCTTCCGGGAAGCGTCAGATGCTGGAACCCTTTGTGGGCGAGCAGCTTCGGCAGTGGTCGTCGCTGTGTGCGGCATCGCCGGCCGGGGTGCTGTTCACCCAGGTTCCCGATTCCCTCGTCCCGATGCACGGCGACTCCATCACCGCTGCGGTGCTGGGCAGCTACCACCCACCGCTGGACCAGTGGCTGGCCGAACGGGTCGCCGACCTGCTACCCGGCGACGATCGATTGGCTGCAGTTGTTTTCGACGACGGGCGCATCGCCGGGGTGGAACTCGCCGACGGGTCGCTGGTGGGCGCCAACGCCGGCCTGGCCCTGCCGGTCGGGCCCGCCGCCGCCGAGTGGCCGACCACGGAAGTCGACGCCGAGGTTGCACTCGTCGGCCGCAGGGCGGGCCGGTTCGCGCGCGTCGAACTCTTTCTGCCGTGAAAGATCCGGGCGCGAGCGACCCCGGCCCCACCGAGTGGTCCACCGGCGCTCCTGGCGTCGGGCCCTGGCCTGGGCCGACGCCGGATGACCCCCGTTACGACCCCGAACTGCTGGAATGCGGCGATACCCGCAATGTTGTTGACGCCTATCGATATTTGACCCGCGAGGCGATCATCGCCGACATCGACCAGCGGCGCCACGGCCTGCACGTCGCGATCGAGAACTTCGGCAACGACGCCAACATCGGTGCGGTGGTGCGCACGGCCAACGCGTTCGCCGTCGACACCGTGCACATCGTCGGGCGGCGGCGCTGGAACCGGCGCGGTGCGATGGTGACCGACCGCTACCAGCGACTGGCTCACCACGAGACCACCGAGGGCCTGCTGGAGTTCGCGACCGACACGCGGTTGACCGTCGTCGCCGTCGACAACATCCCGGGCGCGGTGCGCCTCGAGGAGACCGATCTGCCGCGCGACTGCCTGCTGGTTTTCGGTCAGGAAGGGCCGGGGATCTCCGAGGAGGCCCGCACCGGGGCTGCGTTCACGGTGTCGATCGCCCAGTTCGGCTCCACCCGCAGCATCAACGCCGCGGTCGCCGCCGGGATCGCCATGCACACCTGGATCCGGCAGTGGGCCGACCTTTCTGCGGCCTGGTAGGACAGGATGCCGACCTTTCGACGGCCTGGTAGGGCAGGATTGCCAGTCATGGACCAGCAGTGGACGAATCGGGCGGCCAGTGCCGAGGCCGCCATCGCCAAACGGCACCTGCGCAAGCTCTGGCAGGTCCCCCGCACCCAGCTCGGTGTGGTGGCCTGGCCACCGACCCGCAAGGACTCGACATTCGCCACCTGGCACTACTGGTGGCAGGCCCACCTGCTGGACACCCTGGTCGATGCCCAGGTGCGTGACCCCCAGCCCGAGCGGGTCGAGAGCATCCGCCGGCAGATCCGCGGCCACCAGGCCCGCAACAACGGCCGGTGGACCAACAACTATTACGACGACATGGCCTGGCTTGCGCTGGCGCTGGAGCGCGCCGGACGGCTGGCGGGTGTGGAGAACGCCAAGGCCCTGTCGACATTGGAGTCCCAACTGCTCAAAGCCTGGGTGCCGGAGGACGGCGGCGGCATCCCGTGGCGCAAACAGGACCAGTTCTTCAACGCCCCGGCCAACGGTCCCGCCGGGATCTTCTTGGCCCGCTACGGCGACAGCCTGCGCCGTGCCGAGCAGATGGCCGACTGGATCGAGAACACGCTGATCGACCCCGAGACGCATCTGGTGTTCGACGGCATCAAGGGTGGCTCACTGGTCCGCGCGCAGTACACCTACTGCCAGGGTGTCGTCGTGGGCTTGGAGACCGAACTCGCGGTGCGCACCGGAGACGAGCGGCACGGCGAGCGGGTGCGTCGACTGGTCGCCGCTATCGCTGCCGAGATGGCTCCCGAGGGTGTGCTCAAGGGTGCCGGCGGCGGTGATGGTGGGCTTTTCGCGGGCATCACCGCGCGCTACCTGGCGCTGGCCGCCAATGAACTGCCCGGCGACTCCGAGGAAGATGTCGCGGCGCGCGAGACCGCCCGCCGAATCGTGCTGGCCTCCGCCGAGTCGGCCTGGGAGAACCGCCAGACCGTCGACGGGCTACCTCTGTTCGCGGCGTTCTGGGACCGGGAGGCCGAAGTGCCGGCGGCCGACGGAGCGGGCGGCGGGGCTTCCGACGGGGCCGTATTCGCCTCGGCAACGGCCGAACGTGATCTGTCCGTTCAGGTTTCGGGCTGGATGCTGATGGAAGCGGCTAACACCGTCAGCTAGCTGCCGCGTCTGCTAGCTTCAGCGTCAGAGTAAGTGGGCATTTATGTCATTGGGCACGTGTGAGGAGAAGGCGATGGCAAGAGTCACGACGGCTGCCGGGGCGGCAATTGCGGTGAGCGTTGTGCTCGCCGGTTGCTCCCCCACGACCGAGCATCCGTCCACGGTCGCGGCGACCCCGCCCACCATCTGGACCGGTGCGCCGGCGCCGGCCTCCAGCGGCGAGGGCGGCCACCGTGACGAGATGGCGCAGCGCGCCGAGGGCGGAAACCTGCACCAGTACATCGTCGACAACGGAATCGCCGAGGTTCCGTTCAAGAAGGACGAACCGGGCACTCCGAAGATCGACTTCCCGTTCCCGCCGGATTGGAGTCCGGCCGGTGCCCGCACCCCGGACTGGGCCTACGGCGCCATCGTGTACGACAAGGCGCCCGACCCGGCGAACCCGGCGTTCCTGTACGCCATCGCCAACAAGCTCACCGGCAATGTCGAACCGCAGAAGATCCTCGAACTAGCCCCCGGCCAGCTGAACGAGTTGCCCGAGTTCAAACCGCGGGAGGCGCCGTCCCGCGACAAGGTCGGCGGCTATGACGCCATCGACTACGTCGGAACCTACGTCTGGGAGGGCGAGAAGCGGGCGGTCGGCCAGCAGACGATCGTGATTCCGGGTAAGGACGCGGTCTTCGTCCTGCAGTTGAACGCTGAGGCACCTCGAGGCCAGGAGCAGGCCGTCGTCGATGCGGTCAAGTTGATCAACGAGCAGACCAAGATCACCCTCCCGTCCTGACGCCCGCACCGATTCAAGCACGGAGAACACCATGACAATCCGATCCACGGTCCCTCGCCTGCTGCTCGCCGCGGCCTGCAGCGGAGCGGTTCTGTACGGCCCGGCAGCACCGACGGCTTTCGCCACGGTCTGTCCCGGCGGGACGGTCACCGACCAGAGGACCGGGATCTGCTGGTCACAGTCCCAAGGCAACATCACCATCACCGGCACCGGTGGGGTCTGTATGCCCGGCAGGCTCGGCCTGTGCCTCGGCGCCCTGCAGAACTCCCAAATTCCGGGGGCGACCCTACCGGCGCCCAGCATCGGTGCAACCAGCCGGCCCGGCTCCTGGCCGTAACAGCGTCTAGCTGTCCGCCCGACGCCGCTGCAACAGGTTGCGGCCGACGGTGATCAACGCCGGTAGTACAGACAGGATCACGATGAGCAGGATCATCAGTTCCAGGTGCTCCTTGACGAACGGCACGTTGCCCAGGAAGTAGCCCAGCAGGGTGACTCCGGCGCCCCACAGGATGCCGCCGACGATGTCGAAGCCGAGGAACACCGGGTAGCGCATGTAGGACACCCCCGCCAGCACCGGGGTGAACGTCCGCACGATCGGCACGAACCTCGCCAGGATGATCGTCTTGGCGCCGTGCCGTTCGAAGAAGGCGTGCGACTCGGTCACGTAGTGCTTCTTGAACAGTCGCGAGTCCTCCTTGTCGAACAGTGCGGGCCCGATCCGCCGGCCGATGAAATAGGCGCACTGATCGCCCAGCACCGCCACGACGGACACGCAGGCCACCAGCACCCAGATGTTCACCGGCGGGTGCGGGGCGGCGGCCAGCAGGCCGCCGGTGAACAGCAGGGAGTCGCCGGGCAGCAAGGGGAACAGCAGGCCGGTTTCGATGAAGACGATGACCAGGATGCCCGGCAGCACCGCTGAGGCGAACGGCCCGCCCTCGCCGAGCCAGTACATCGGGTCCATGATGTGCGGCAGAGCCAGCATTGTGGTGGTCATGAGGCCCCAAGATACCGGGGAGGTTTGACATACTTCCCTTCAGACAGCTGATCAGCCGAGAGGATGCTCCATGCCCATCGCCACCCCCGAGGTCTACGCCGAGATGCTCAACCGGGCGAAGGAGAACGCGTTCGCCTTCCCGGCCATCAACTGCACCTCATCGGAGACCATCAATGCCGCGATCAAGGGATTCGCCGATGCCGGCAGCGACGGGATCATCCAATTCTCCACCGGCGGTGCGGAATTCGGCTCCGGTCTGGGTATCAAGGACATGGTCGTCGGTGCCGTCGCGCTGGCCGAATTCGCCCATGTGATCGCCGCGAAGTACCCGATCACCGTGGCGCTGCACACCGACCATTGCCCCAAGGACAAGCTGGACACCTACGTGCGACCGCTGCTGGCCATCTCGGCCGAGCGCGTCGCCGCAGGCCGGGAACCGCTGTTCCAGTCGCACATGTGGGACGGCTCGGCTGTGCCGATCAACGAGAATCTGAGTATCGCGCAGGAACTGCTGGCGAAAGCCGTGGCCGCCAAGATCATCCTCGAGGTCGAGATCGGTGTCGTCGGCGGCGAGGAGGATGGCGTCGAGGCAGAGATCAACGAGAAGCTCTACACGAGCCCGGAGGACTTCGAGAAGACCGTTGCGGCTCTCGGGGTCGGCGAGAAGGGCCGCTACCTGCTCGCCGCGACGTTCGGCAACGTCCACGGTGTCTACAAGCCGGGCAACGTCAAACTCAAGCCCGAGGTGCTGGCGGAGGGCCAGCGGGTCGCTGCCGCCAAACTCGGCTTGGCGGAGGGCGCTCAGCCGTTCGATTTCGTCTTCCACGGCGGCTCGGGGTCGCTGAAGTCCGAGATCGAGGATGCGCTGCGCTACGGCGTGGTGAAGATGAACGTCGACACCGACACCCAGTACGCCTTCACCCGGCCGATCGCCGGGCACATGTTCACCAACTACGACGGCGTGCTCAAGGTCGACGGCGAGGTGGGGAACAAGAAGGTCTACGACCCCCGCGTCTACATGAAGAAGGCCGAGGCGTCGATGACCGAGCGGGTCATCGAGGCGTGCAACGACCTGAAGAGTTCCGGTCGCAGCGTCAGCGCCTAGCGGGGCCTACGACGACTGGCAGACTTTCCAGTGGTCGTCGCTGAACTGCAGGTCGAAGCTGTGCGGCGACGTCATCGCCGGTTCGAACGCCATGTAGGACGTGACATTGGCCTCGGCACGGTCACCGTTGACCACCACCTCGTCGATGCTGGCCACCACCGGGTACTGCTTGGCGGCCAGGATCTTGGCGTAGGTGTCGGTCCAGGTGCGGTCGTCGTATTTGACGTAGGTGTCGCGAAGCTTGCCGCAGGTCACGTTGCGCAATGTCGCGAGGTCGCCCTCCCGCAACGCGGTGTCGAAGCTCTCGATGGCCGAGCGCACCGCCCGATCCTGGGCGGCGCGGTCGGCGCTGCGCTTGTACATCAGGCCGCCGACGATTGCCGCGACCGCCAGAGCGGCGATCAGCAGTGCGCCGGCCACCCGCCAGAGCGGGCGCTGACTGCGCCGGCCGGGAATGGCACGTGGCGCCGACCTGGACCGGGATCCGGTGGCGATGAACTCGGTCGGGGCGTCGGGCACCCGGTCGATGATCTGTGTGAAACCGGCGTCGAACCCGGGTGCGGTGTACCGGCGGGCGCCGGTCCCGGGGTCGGTGAGGGCGCCGGCGGGGACCTCGATCACCTCGGTGATCGGGTCGTTGTCGTCGACCTCGGGGTCTGTCCCGGACATGACAACGACCCTAGTGCCTGCCTCTGACGATCGGCGGTCGGCAACACCCGGCAGCGGCGTGCAAAATGAGCGTATGACTTCCTTCGGTGATCTTCTCGGACCTCCGCCCGTGCTGCTGCCCGGCGACCCCGAGGCCGAAGCCCAACTCGAGGCCGGCGAGCCCCCGGCGATGGTGGCCGCCGCTCATCCCTCGGCCTCGGTTGCCTGGGCCTGCCTGGCCGAGGATGCCCTGGATGACGACAAGGCGATCACCGCCTACGCCTACGCACGGACCGGCTATCACCGCGGTTTGGACCAGTTGCGCCGCAACGGCTGGCGAGGGTTCGGACCCGTGCCCTACCGCCACGAGCCCAACCGCGGATTCCTGCGCTGCGTGGCCGCACTGGCCCGCGCGGCCGACGCGATCGGGGAGACGGACGAGTTCGCCCGCTGCTGCGACCTGCTCGACGACTGCGACCCGGCGGCCCGGCCCGCATTTGACCTGAGTTAGCTGCAGTCCGCTTGTCTGCGAACCCCGGCGCGTTCGGGTCCTCTGCGAAATAGTGCGCTGAGCTGGTAAATCTCTGGTTCGGGCCGGTGGAAAAATTAAACGCACCGTGATGGTAAAGTTTGCGGAATTATTCCCGGGTTTGCCCGATGAACAGGTTTGGGGGAGCGGTGGGCGCTTCACATTACGTAGGTCGCGTCGGCGGATTGGCTGTAGCGCTCGGCCTGGGCGTCGGCGTTCTCTCTGGTGCGGCGGTCGCGTCGGCCGACTCGGACAGAGCCGATTCCTCGGTCGGTGATTCCTCTGTCGCCGATTCCTCGGGCGGCCGGGCCAGTCGCACGTCGACCGGCAAGCAGTCCGCGAGGAGGGGGGCGGCCGGGTCGAGCGCAACCGCGACGGCACCGCGTGCCGCGGCCGCGACCCCCGGGGCCACGGACACCCCCGACCCTCAGGCCCGCCCGGACACGGACGTCCGCGGCGAATCGGCAGGCCGGCACGAGCGCGCAGTGCCTTCTCGCAGGAACCGCGTGGCAGCACCCTCCGCTCCGGCGGTGGCACCCGCGGCGCCGGTCGGCGCAGCGGCTGGCACCTCGACGCCCGCCGCCGCCGCTGAGACCGAGGCTCCGTCCACGAGCGCCGCCACACTGCTGCCGGCTTCGACCCCGACCCCGGCTTCGACCCCGACCCCGGCTTCTACCCCGACACCGGCTTCTACCCCGACACCGAGCGCGAGTGCCACCGTTGCACGCCCGGTGTTCTCCTGGGCTTCGTTGATCCCGGCCAAGGCCCGGTTAGCCGCGCCCCGCGTGATGATGGCGTCCCCGGTGGCCAGCGCGTTGGCATCAGGGTCGGCGGGGGCCTCCGCCTCCGTGACTCCCCCCAAGGACCTGGTGTTCCTGGCGTTCACCGCCGTGGTCCAACTCGCCGTGGTGTTGACCGAATCCGCGGTGAACTTCCTGCCCCCGAGTTCGCTCACACCGACACCGTCGCAAAAACTCAACGGCTTCACCATCGTTCCCAAGTCGACCGAAAAGGTGACGTCGTTCTACGGTCGCTTCGTCTACATGCCGGGCGGTCAGAACGTCGTTCAGGGCGAACAGCAGTTCAACCTCGTCAACCCGGAAACCGGCGACGCGGTGGGAACGTTCGGCGCCTTGGTCATGCGAGGCCTCGGCTACGACTACGTCGACATCCTGGTCAATTCGAACGACGGCATCAACGTGGGTACCGGCCCGGGCCAGACGCCTCCGGTCGGATCGCTGATCTCCACCTTCAAGTTGGGTCGATTCTTCGGCTGGTCGTATTCGGCGATGCCGTCGGACTCCGGGGACGTGGTCTCGATGAAACTGTTGACGCCCTTCGGTGATATCCCGGTTCCGATCTCCTTCGACGCGGCCGCGGGCATCGCCGACCACACGGTGGACAACAAGCCCATGCAGCTCGGAGGCGGCTACAGCATCGCCCCGACGGACCCCGATGCTGAAATCTTGACCGGCATAACGGGAATCCTGCCCATCTTCACCACCGTTCAGGGCCACCAGAAGTTCAGCGTGTACGACGCCGACGGAAACTCGGTGGGCACCTTCGACGCCCTCTTCACCACGACCAAGGACCTGGCACTGAACGACACCCAGGCACTCCTGGTCACCGCCAATGACGGCGTCAACGTCGGCACCGCCGTCGGCCAGGTCCCACCGGTGGGTTCGGTGTACAACGTCATCTACAAGCCGGACACCTCTTACCTTTACTCGTCGCTGCCGGCGCCGACCGGCGACGTGGTGACGATCGTCCAGCAGACCGACAATGGATTCGTCGATGTCAAACCGACGTTCATCGACGCATCGGCACCCCCTCCGGTCAAACCCCTCACGGCGCCCGGCGGCTACAGCTTCGTTCCCGTGTCGGCGTTGACACCCAGTGGCGTCAATGGCTTGCCGCCCAGGGAAGTTGAGATCCAGGGCTACCAGAAGTTCGACATCGTCGACGCGGCCGGCAACCGAATCGGGACGGTCGACGCCGACGTGACCTGGCAGACGGACCTGTTCGGCATCTACAGCCAGGGAATCCTGATCACCAAGGTCACCGAGGGCACCATCGGGACCGGCGCCGGGGACGTGCCTCCGGTCGGTTCGATGTTCAACTTCGTCTACCCCGGTGACCGGGGTTTCGGCACCTCGTTCTCCGTCGTGCCCACGGAGTCCGCCGATGTGGTGTCGTACCGCATCGCAACTCCGTTCGGGGGCATCCGCTTCCCCTCGACTCGTCGTCCCGCGGCGGATCGCACCGACGTGTTGTTCTACACCCCGGTTTAGGGGTTA
>CAIOYU010000379.1 GCA_903862565.1 uncultured Actinomycetes bacterium
CAGCGCCTGCCGGGCCGCGTCGGTCAAGATGCCGTTGAGGGTGGCCCTGGACAGCCAGATCTGGGCCTGATCCTCCGCGCCCACCTGGCGGTGTGCCATTCCGCGGACGTAGGCCAGGTCGGCGGCGATGAGCGGAAAGTCCGCGGGGCATGGCAATTCAGCGCGCTCGGCCCAGTCCAGCGCCACGCGGGCTTGTCCCAGGTGGGCGGCGGCGCGGGCCGCCAGGACGCTCAGAGCGGCAGTCACCGCCGGCATGCCGACCGCCTCGGGCGGCAGCACCCGTGCCGCCTCGGCGATCACGTCGGGCCAGCGCTGGGTCGCGAACATCAGGTAGGCCCGAAGGTATTGGCGCCAGAGGTGGCTCTCCCGGGTGTCCAGGAGCCCCGGGTCTGCCAGGAGGGCTTCGGCCCGCTCGTACCGCCGGGCGTCGACCAGAGCGCCGGCCAGCGCGATTCCCGCGTGGGAGGCTTCGGTCACGGTGATCAGGAGATAGGGCCCGGCCTTGATCGGCGCCGCCAGCATGACGCCCAGTCGGTTCGACTCGCGATGCAGTCGCGCGCCGCACGCGTACAGCTGTTCGAGTGTGCCCAGTTCGTCGTCGCCGGCTGCGATCCGTCCCAGCCAGGCGTCCGCCATCGCCGGGTCGCTGCGCGTGGCTTCCGTGAAGAGCCGAAGCGCGGCGGCGGCGTCGGACTCGACGAGGCCGATGGCCTCATCGAACCGGCGCCGGGCGAAGGCCGTGTTCATACGGCGACCCGCTCGCGGGAGCCTGCGGTGACGAAGCAGTTCTCGGCACGGAAGAACTCCATGGTGACCCGGTGTTCCTGTCCAGCGGCGCTGACCCGCAGGGTGGCCGGCCCGGTCTGGGCGATGACGACGTCCGCTCCACTGGGCGCCGCGAGGCCCGGCGGCCCGGTGGAGATGACGGTGCCGTCGCGGGGTATCTGGACGACGGCCCTCAGAGTGCCGTCCAGCACGCTGACGGTGGTTCCGGCATCCGGCCGGGGGTCGTCGCTGACGGTCACACCGCGCATCCGCACTCCCGCCCAGCGCTGGAAGTCGTTGGTGTGGATCATCACTCGATCTCCCGCCGCGGCCAACCGCACGATGATGCGGTTGACGACGGCCTCGTCGGCCGCGATGTACACCCGCGTGGATCCGCCCGGGTCGGCCAACGGCATCAGGAGACTGTCACCACCGGGCAACGTCCCGAGCAGGACGCCGGAGTCTCCGATCGGCATCACCAGGGCCGGCGGCGTCGCGGCACGATCGAGGCCGCGCAGGTTCGGGCGGGGCCCGCACAGGTTCGCCGCCATCGCACGCGCCTGTCGGCCGGGCAGGGTCCTCAACCGCAGACTCGGCGACGCCGTCGGCCGCTGGGGACTGCGGAGGGTGACCGTTGCCGATGACGTCCCGCCGGAGAAGACGGTCACGTTCTGGAGGACGGAATCCGCCCGGAGCAACCACACCTGTTCCAGGACGTCGCTGTCGAGATCACCGGTCGCGTAGCCGTAGGTGGTCAGCCATCCGTCGCCATCGCGGATCGAATGCCAGCCACGAGCTGACTGCGCCTCCAGCGCCGAGCGTCCCGAGCGCCGGTCAAGGTCGAGGATCTCCTCGGCACTGGCCACGCGCGCCCGGATCCCCCTGCAGCGCAATCCCGCCGCGACGCGTTGCGCAGACGCCAGCGCGGCGGCGCCGGCGCTCGTCCGGAACCGGAGCGCCTCGGCGTTCTCCCGGGATCGGATCCGCACGATCAGCCAGGTCTCGCGCCGGCCCGCGTACGGGGTCGTTCCCAGCAGGCTGTCGTACACGCGGGGGTAGTCCCCGTTGTCACGGCGCCTGGCGCCGAGAGTGACCAGGCTCAGCGAGTCGATCGTCAGTCCCATGCTCTGCTGCATCGCCGGCATCAGAGCGGCGAGGTCGATCACGTTTGCCGTGGTGATCGCCCCAGCCAGGTAGCTCGGTTGATGGGCCTTGCCCAGTACCCGGATGGCCGCCGCCGCGACGTCGTCCTGATAGCGCACCCCGCCGGTGGATCCGTCGTTGGACACCGTCACCGGGTCGGTCAGGTCACACCCCGTCCCGCGACGTTTCCCGCGCCTGCCGAACAGCCCAGCCCAGACCCACAGCGGCTGACCCCACCACGGCACGACACAGAGCCCGAGCCCCACCAGAAGGCCGACCCCGCCTCCGAGGGAACCTCCGGCAGCCCAGCCGAGAAACCCGCTCGACGCGATGCCCGCGGCGACACACGTGCGCTCGGCCTCCGTGACCAGTACCGGTGTCATGTCCGCCTCCTGGCTCGGGTGATCGTCGCGGCCAGGGCGACACTCACGGCGAGCGCCGATGCGACGCCGATCGCAACCCTGTGCGCGCGGTGATCCGGTTGCGCCGGTGGAGGCGGAAACCTCAGCGGCTCGGTGAGAGCGGTGGGCGCCGCGCGGTCGCCGGTCTCGACGTCGAAGGTCAGCGCGGCCACCGGGTCGACCAACCCGAATCCGACGCGGTTGTCGACGCCCCCGGGCGGGTTGTGACAGGTCTGCTGGATGCGGTTGATGACCTCGCGCGCTGCGAGATTCGGGTACTTGGCCCGGACCAGCGCCGCCACTCCACTGACGTAGGCCGCCGCGAAGCTGGTGCCCCAGAACGGGACGGCGGCTTCGCCCGGGCGCGCCGGCGCATAGGCGTTCACCACGGACCCACCCTGGGGGGACAGGCCCGTGACCGCCACCCCGGGTGCCGCCACTGCGACCCACGGCCCCGCCAGCGTCTTCGCGATGGGATTCCCGGCGAGGTCGAGGGCACCGACAGACAGGACGTTGTCGGCGAACCACGATGGCGACGAGATGGTTCTGACCCGACGCCAGTCGCGCGGGTCTCCGGGATCGGGGAGTTGCGGGGGCGGGTTCTGCCCGCAGCCGTCCTCTCCCTCGTTGCCGGCGGCCGCGACGACGACCGCGTCTTTGACCGTCGCCGCGTACCAGACCGCGGCCCCGAGTGACCGTTGGTCCAGCTGTTCTGCTGGCGAGAAGCACGATGCGACGCTGATATTGATCACATCGGCGCCTAGGTTGGCCGCGTGCACGACCGCCCGGGCGAGGGTGGCCAGCGTTCCTGCCTTCGTCCGCTCCGCCCCGCTGCCGGGCCCGGGTTCGAAGGCGCGCGAGGACTGTCGGATCGAAATCAGGGTTGCATGCGGGGCCACCCCGGCGACGCCGTCGCCCGTCGCCCCCGGCGTCGGCGCCGGCGCCGGTCTGGGCGCGGGGTGGGGCGGCATCGGCCGGGGATCCGGAATCCCCTGCGGCGCAGCGGCAATCACCGAGGCGACAATGGTTCCGTGAGAGTCGCAGTCAGAGAGTCCGTCACCCCCGGTGATGTAGTCGCCACCGGGGAGGACCGGTAATCGCGGGGTGGGGGTGACCCCGGTGTCGATGACGGCGACGGTCACACCGTTGCCGGTGGAGTACCGCCAGGCCGATGCGATGTCGAGCATGGCGAAGCCGCCGGCGGGCTCGGAGATGTCCGACTGCGCGGCAATGGTCGCTCGCGCGCAAGTGTTTCGCTGCCGCATGGCCTGGTCCGGTCCGGGCGGCCCGTCGGGAGGAACCATCGACGGGTCCACAGACGACGGGTTCGCCAGCACCACTGCAGGATTGGTGACCGGGCCCACTCCCAGGCTGCAGATGGTCAGCACCACAATCGGCAGGGCCGCCGCCCTGATCACGGCATGACGATTCACCGCAGCCGAACCCAGGCGAACAGCCCGCCCACCCACGCGGCCAACGGCAGGGCGGCGGTGATGGCGAGAAGCTCCAGCCATTCGATCGCCATCCTGACCAGCGGAGTGAAAGGTGTGGCGGGAACCAGCAGTGCCGCCCCGAGTCCGGCGGTGCCGAAGCCGACCACGGCCGCCGCGCCGCAGAGCAGCGCGGCGGGTGATGGCTCGGCGAGAACGAACCGGACGGTGGCGCCACAGAACGCTGCCGCGGCCCCGCCTACCAGCGCGACGGCCTGCCGCCGGTCCGCGAACGACCGGGCACGGCTGATGAAGATCACGATGAACAGCGCGCCCAGTGCGGCTGCGGCGGTACTTCGGGGCTGCCCGGGCATGACCGTGAACCACACGGCGACGGGCAGAGCCAACGCGGACGCCAGGCAGATCCCGGTGAGAACCCCGTTGGCCCGGACTGCCGCGGCGGCGATCCCGCGTCCGCTGGGCGTGGGGTCGGCAATACCCTCGTCCTCTGCGTGCTCCCCGGCATCGCTGGGGACCGGCACGACCGCGTCGATGGGCAGCCCGTCGGTGCGATGGAACACATCGCGGCCGGTGACCGATCCGAAGTGCGGTGGCCGCACGCGGGCAACCCACAGGGCTGCCGTGGGTGACGCGGTGAGCAGGAACAACAGACCGACCAGCGTGCCCATCCCCAACCACTGCCCCGGCACGGGACACCACATTCCGACCGCCGCGACGGCGAGTGCGACCGTGCCCAGGG
>CAIOYU010000380.1 GCA_903862565.1 uncultured Actinomycetes bacterium
ACGGTGTGGCCGCGCTCGCGCAGTCTCGCGGCGACCGCGGCACCCATCCCCGATGCGGATCCGGTGACCGCGTAAGTGCCCATTGGTGAAGTATTGCTTAGGTATCACTGATGGGGGGTATCACTGACGGGGGTATCACTGATGGGACGCACTGCTGAGGAGTAGCCATGACTTTCGACGCCTTCGCCGACTTCCGGATGGACGGCCATGTCGCCATCGTGACCGGCGCCGCCCAAAACATCGGCGAGGCCATTGTCCGCATATTCGCCGGTGCGGGCGCGCGTGTGGTGATTGCCGACCGGAACGGCGACAAAGCGGCCGAGACTGCAGTGCGACTGAGCGCAGAGACCGGCAGCGAGGTCCTGGGTGTGAGCTGTGACGTCACCCAGGACGCCGACGTCGCCCGCGTCGTTGAGCGCACCGTCGCCGCGTTCAGCGGCATCTCGACCCTGGTCAACAATGTGGGGTGGGGCCAGCCCTACGAGGACCCACTCGACATTTCGGTCGAGGACATGGTGGCGGAGTACAAAATCAATTGTGTTGCGGCGCTGAGAATGACCGCTGCCTGCAGGCCATATCTACTCGAGGCCGACAACGCCACCGTCACCAACTCGGGGTCGATGGTCGCCGTGACGCCGGCGTTTGAGTTCCTCGCCTACTCCGCCGCCAAGGCGGCGCTCAATCACGCGATGCTGAGCGTCGCGCACTACTTCGGTAAGCAGGTTCGGGTGAACTCCGTGCTGATCGGCACGGTACTGACCGACGCCTACGCCGACGTCGGCCTCGACGAACAGGTCCGTCATGCGCTCGCGCACCCCAAAAATCTCACCGGACGCGCCGGAACCCCGCAGGATGTCGCTAACGCGTTCCTGTGGCTGGCGTCCCCGGCCGCCGGCTGGGTCAGTGGTCAGACCATTCAGGTCGCCGGCGGCGGGGCCAGGTCGCGAATTCTGCCGAGGTGATGACGATGGCCTGCAATTGGCTGCTGATCGGTCCGAGTACCGAGTGCGATATCGGTACCGCCGTTCGGGTAGCCGAACGTATTGATGGCGTCGGTGAGTGCCTGGCTGAGATCGGCCGTTCTCCAGTCCACCTGTCGAGAAATCGCCGGGCGGTCGTCGGCCTTATGGCCTCCTCGGTGTCGTCGGTCAAACCCGATCGAACCTGACAGCAGACCCTGAAGTGGGCCTTCCGCTGCGGGGATTCCACTCTGTGAGCGGTTCGACCTACGCGGTCGAGCCTGTAGTGAAATGCTTGGGGCCGTGACTCTCTGGCTGACAGCCTTAGCGTTCGCGCTCATGAGCACCTGCCTGGTTGCCACGGTCCTACGGCAGAGCTGGACCGCGATCGCGGCGGTAGTGTGCGTAGCCCTCACGCTGCTGATCCTTGCGCTGCTCTCGGATGTGCCTATCGGAGTGAGTTTATGACTCCGGCTCGGGCGGACCGCGCCGCCGGGGCCGCCAGGATCGCCAATATCGTCGGGATAATAGGGATCGCGGTGGTGCTGGCGACATCGCTGTACTACCAGTTCGGCGAGGGCGACCATCCCTGCAAGCTCTGCCAGTTGCAGCGCGTCTGCTTGATCGGTGTCGCTCTGGGTGCGGCGATGAATCTGACCCTGGGGATGCGGGTCAGGCATTACGCGATCTCGATCCTGTTCGCCGTCTCCGGTGCCCTCGCGGCGGGTCGGCACATCCTGATCAACGCCTGTCCGGTTCCCGGCGAGCCGTCCGGATTCGGCCCGGCATTGCTCGGGCTGCACACCTATACCTGGGCTTTCACCGTGTTCGGGACCGCGATCTTCGCCTCCGCTGCGATGTTGATGTGGCCCACCGGGCTCCGCGAGAGCGACTCAGGTGGTCACAAGCGGCCGGACAACGCCCTCGGGTTGTTCGCGGTCGGGCTGATGCTGGCCATCTGTCTTGTCATGACGGCCTCCGCGGTCCACATCGCAGCCACCCGCTGAGATCGCTCGGATCCGCTCTCCGGGCGCCAATGCCGGCACACCCGCTCTTCTGACACAACCGGATCGTGTTTGAGGACGGGTCGATGACCTCCGCGATGGGTCCGGCCGGTGAATCGGTGCAATACCGATGATCCCGAACCGTTCTCTGCGAATCAACGCGCGTGGGTCAACCCTGCTGGCGGGAGGTCCGCGATCGGGCGAGAAAACTCACCGCCGGGCTGATCAGGGCCAGCGACAGCCAGGACCACTGGGCCGGGTTCGGGCCGAACCGGTAGGCGATCAGGATCGAGATCAGGAAGACCACCGCAACCGCCAGCGAGTGAGCGATCAAGCCCGGTTTGGGCAGTGGATTGTCGGTGAGCCCGCGCGCTCTGCCGACCAGGATCAGCGCCACCGTGACGAGTGCGATCGCGGCGACGTTGGCGGCGAAGACAGCAGTCGGGAGCGGATACTTGTACGGGTCCGGAGCGCTGACGGCCCTGGTGGTGAAAGGGACGAAGATCACCAGCGCGACCAGGTAAACGCAGATCCTGACGGTGGGGGCGTCGAGGGCGTGAAACAACGACAGCACTTGATGGTTGAGCACCCACATGCCAGCGATCACCAGGAAGCTGATGAGGAAGGCGATGAGTCGCTCGGCCATGCCGCCGCCCAGCAGGGTGTGCAGGCTTTGCCACTCGGCAGGCGGTGGTACTTCGAGGTCGACGACAAGCAACGTCAGCGCAAACCCAAAGATGGCGTCCAGGAGGGTCATGGTGCGAATGAACTCGACGCTGTCCCGCTCAAAAAACCAGTGGCCGGGTCTGCGGCCTGTCACGGCAAAACTCCGATCCAGTCGCCGAATCCCAAGGGATCATGGCGGCCGAGTGCCCCGTGATCGACATGGTCGATCTCGCTGAAGCCGGATCGGACGATAACGGCCGGGTCGGTCATGTCGCAGGTGCGCCTTTCGATGAACGTGGCGGCCTTCTAGGAGCCGTCCAACAAGCTCGAGTGACCACCGTAGCCACTGCCGACGGGGATGGGCGTCGGCAGCCTCGAGGTTATCTCGAAGCCCACCGTGATTGAGGAGGACGTTTTATGCAGTGGTTCCCGCGGGCCCGCAAATCGGGGGGAGTGATGAGCGCTGGATCAGATTTGACGAAAGCCGGATCGTTCGTGGGCCGCCTCGGCCCCTTGGCCGTGGCCCTTTCCGGTTCGTTCCTTTGGCTGGCGTCCCCGGCCGCCGGCTGGGTCAGTGGTCAGACCATTCAGGTGGCCGGCGGCGGGGCAAGGTCGCGAATCCTGCCGAAGTGATCAGACCAGGACGGCGGCCGGCAGCAACACCGGCACGAACACCGAGTCCGCCGGAGGCGGCGGGAGTGGGTCATCCGTCGGGGGGATGACGCCGGAGCCGGTCAGGGTGGCGACCACCCGGGCCACTGCCTGGGTCACCCCGACCAGGATGTCGCCGGTGACCTGCACGACGAACTCTGCGAGGCCGACCAGCGGGCTGATCAGGAAGATGTCCGCGTCGACGATCGCCTGCAACTGCTCAGTGATGGTGTCGGTGATGATTCCCAGGAAGTAGGGGACGCTGGCGAAGACCGTCCGGACCCCCAGTGCGAGGTCGGTGCCGATATTCGGATACCCGTACATGGCGACGGCGTCGTTGAGTGCCTGCTTGAGGTTGTCGGGCGTGACCAGGCTGTTGAGGACGGCTGGGTCGCTCTGCATCGGCACGCCGTCGAAGTCCGACCGCAGGGGCACGTCGAACAGGCCGACGATCGTCGGCGTGATGTCGGCTGTCGTGTAGCCCAGGTTCTGCCTGCCGTCGTTGGCGTCGTCGCCCTCAAGGTCGAAGATGACAAACGACGAAGTCTCATTGGGGGACTGGAAACCGTGACCGAAGCCCACCGACTGCTGCTGGCCGTGGTCGGTGGTCACGATCACCGTCCAGTCCTCGCCAGGATTGAGGGTCTCCCACGC
>CAIOYU010000381.1 GCA_903862565.1 uncultured Actinomycetes bacterium
GCGCCGTGCACCCATCAGTTCCTCGACACACTGACGGTGCCGACCACCAAGATCAACCCCGTCACCACACCACCGGCCACATCAGCACCCTCAACGACGACAGACCACCCCGTCGTCGTCAGTCCCAGCGACGGTCAACACCTGGGGCCGACGCGAGTGCCCCGCCAGACCCCATTCGGCGAGCGGCACCGATCGTGACCATGATTCTGTTATGTGTCTTGCAATGCTTCTGGCCTTCTCGACATTGATGAACGATCCGAATGAGGGGTTAGCTTCCTCGTGGCACGAGTACGTCGCGTTCGAAGTGTCGGTCCAGGCGACCACGATCGGGCTGGCCACTGTGGTGTGGCTTCTCCTCGCTGGCTCCCCGGAGTAGATCCGGTTCGGCCTGGGAAGCTGCTGGCACACGCGAGCTGAACCCGTTGCATTCGGTGGTTTGTCGCGTCGCGCATCCGTCACGCCAGACGGTAATTCAAGGGGTATCGCAGTCGCGTGGGACTGAGTTGGCGGCTGATTTATTTGGCGACACGACGATTGTCCGATTTGCGTTTTCCGGCGTGGGTCGTCACGTGTCGTGGTAATTCTTCATCAACTTATGGGAGTTTCCCGGACCCTGAGGGATCCGGTCCACGTACAGCCGTGGCATCGAGTGTGGGGATGGGTCGGATGGCTACTTCGTTTCAGGTTCCCGCTGCCGGTGATCGGCAATCGAAGCGGGGCCGTTCCGGTGGGCGCGCCCGGCGGAATCGGCGGACACGCCAGCCCTATCTCTGGCTGGGCACCGGTGCCCTAGGTGTGGGTGTCGGAGTCGCGCTAGCCGGGGCCGCGCTGACCGGCGGGTCGGGTACCGCTTCGGCGGATAGCCACCTTGATAGCCAGGCGGGCAGTACCGCGCGCGGTTCGACGGCCACTGCCGCAGGGCCGTCGGCATCGTCGGGCTCGCCGTCGCGGCGATCGGCGGCCCCCGCGGCCGGCGGCCGCGCTGTCGGGATTGGCCCCGGTTCATCGCCGTCTTTCTCGGGTAGGTCTGTGCTGTCCGC
Source organism: uncultured Actinomycetes bacterium (assembly GCA_903862565.1). GTDB lineage: Bacteria > Actinomycetota > Actinomycetes > Mycobacteriales > Mycobacteriaceae > Mycobacterium. The sequence continues at coordinate 1,041 of CAIOYU010000381.1, forward strand.
GGCGGCGGTGCGCCCAGCCGCGCCGGTGGCCGCCGCCGCAAGGCTCAGCGCAGCGGTCGTTCCGTCCGCGCCGACATCATTCGTGGCGGCGAATGCCGCCGCGGTGGTCGTGAAGCCAGCAGCCCTCGGTGTGATTACAGCGGCGCGAGCGTCCTCGCAGGGATGGCAGCCCGGGTCGCTGATCCGGACGTTCGTGTCCAACGGAACCGCCGATCACCCGAACGCCGGCTTGTTGATCGGGACCGGGTACAGCTATTCCAGCTATGGCGGGGCGTGCAACAGCGGTGCCTGTGACGGCGGCAAGGGTGGGTTGCTTCTCGGCAACGGCGGCAACGGTTTTCATGGTGGCAACGGCGGTGCGGCCGGGATCCTCGGCAACGGGGGCGCCGGCGGTGACGCCGCAGTTGATTGCGCAGGTGCGGCGTGCGCCGGCGGGGCTGGCGCGAACGCGGGATGGTTCGGGGTTGGCGGCGGCGGTGGGGCCGGAGCCAACGGCGGCAGCGGCGGGACAGCCGGCGACGGCGGGGTGTTCTTCGGCGCCGGCGGGACCGGCGGCCGGGGCGGCGGCGGTGCCGACGGTGGTGTCGGTGGCGACGGCGGTAATGGCGGAATCTTCCTCGGCGCGGGCGGGGCCGGCGGTGTGGGTGGTACCGGAGCGAACCCCGGCACCGGTGGACAAGGCGGCGGCGGCGGGCTGTTCTTCGGCCGCGGCGGGGCAGGTGGGCTCGGCGGCGGCGGCCAATCCGGTGGGCCGGGTCTGTCTGCTGACAGCCCGGGCGCTACGGGCGGAGCAGGTGGGGCCGGAGGCAAGGGCGGTGTCGGTGGCGCGGGCGGTGTCGGCGGGCTGTTTTTCGGCGCTGGCGGGGCCGGCGGTTCTGGTGGCGAGGGCGGGATCGGCGGTTCGGGTGGCACCGGTGACAACGGTGGCAGCGGCGGGAGCGGGGGTGATGGTGGTGATGGCGGTTTCGGCGGTAGCGGGGGTTGGCTTGGACGGGCGGGTTCCATAGGTATCGGCGGCGGTGGCGGCGACGGAGGCGCCGGGGCTGCCGCCACCGGCTTGTTCGGCGTCGGCGGAAACGGCGGCGTCGGCGGCACTGGTGGTCTCGGTGGTCGAGGCGGCAAGGGCGGGCGCGGCGGTGGGTCTGGCGAGAAAGGCGTTGCGGGTAATGGCGGCGACGGCGGTGCCGGCGGTGCCGGAACCACCGGTGCAAATGCGACTGTGGCCGGCGGTGACGGTGGCGCTGGCGGGCCCGGCGGAAATGCCGATCTGAACGGAAATGGGGGATCCGGCGGCCGTGGCGGGTCCGGCGGAAGCGGGTCACCTGGCAGAAACATGGCCGGCCACGCCGAGGTAGGCGGCAATGGCGGTCCTGGCGGTGACGGCGGCAGTGGGGGCGACGGTGGACAAGGCGGCACGGTCACAGGAAACGGTGGTAACGGTGGAGCCGGCGGCCTTGCGGGCGCTGGGGGGTATGGAGGGCATGGCGGTGATGGCAACAACCAGAAGGGGTTCGTCGGCGGCAACGGCGGGGCCGGCGGAGACGGGGGGCCTGGCGGTGATGGTGGTGCAGCCCCTGGAATCGGCCGGGGTGGCAACGGCGGGCAGGCAACTGCCGGAGGCTCAGGTGGGAATGGCGGAAGTGGTGGCAACACCACTACGAAAGCAAGTGGTGCCGCGGGCGGTAACGGCGGCGCCGGTGGAAATGGCGCTGTAGGAGGAAACGGTAGTCAGCCTCTCGGGGCGCCAGGTGGGGGTGGTCCGGCAGGTGCCGGCGGGGCTGGTGGGCACGGCGGGCATGGACAAGTTGACGACGGAGGAGATGTAGGGCCGACTGGGAAGCACGGGCGAGCAGGCTCCGCGGGTTTCGCCGGGGGTGGGACCGTGTCTAGCGACAGCCTCAATAATCCAACTTGGTTGGCGACCGGGCCAGACGGCGGGGTTTACGTGCCGAACTCCGGTGCAAACACGGTGTCCTTGATCGCACCCCTCACCAATGCAGTAACAGGGACTATCGCAGTTGGCAGTCATCCCTACGCGGTGGTGGTAGACGGGGCCAAGGCCTATGTCACCAATAGCAGCAGCGACACGGTTTCGGTGATCGAACTCTCCACCAACCGGGTCATCTCAACCATTGCGGTCGGGCAGGGTCCAGCCGGAATGGGAATCAGGGTCGGTTCAACCATCCAGCCGATAAGCGTTGGCTACGTCGCGAACCGCGCTGGCAACACGGTCACTGTGATCAACCTCGCCAATAACCAATCAGGAACGGTGAGCGACCCAACGTTCGACGGGCCGACAGGCATTGCGCTAAGTCATGACGGCCTTATCGCCTATGTCACTAACTCGAATAGCGACACCGTGTCGCTGATCGGTACGACCTCCAACAGGGTTACCGGGACGATCACCGTTGGCCGCAATCCTGCGGGCGTGGCGGTCACTCCCAATGGGCGCACACTTTATGTGGCGAATGAGGGCAGCGGCACGGTGTCCGCAGTTGACACCGCTACCAATAAGGTCATCGCGACCATCAGTGTCGGCGAAGGCCCCACAGGGTTGGGCCTTAGCTCCAACGGTTCCTACGTGTACGTCGCCAATAAGACCGGTAACTCGGTTACGGTGATAAACGCATCCACGAACAAGGTGTACTCGACGGTCCACGTGACCGGTTCGCCGTCGGGGGTCGCAGTCAGCCCTTCCAATGGATCCGTATTCGTTTCAGATTCGTCTGGCAACACGATCCTGGTGATTCCCGCGGGTTGATACGCCGAAAGCGCCGGAACTGTCCGGCGGGGCAACGAACTCCAGCGTGGTCGGTGCTGTGACCGCGGCGATCTGCCTCGGTCGACGTGGTTGCCGCGTCCGGAGAGGCGCTCAGTGGTGCTGGGCGAGGCTTAGGGCCTCGTCGCGGCCGACGACGCGGAATGGCAGGCGTGTCCGTCGGCAACCGACCTATACCCTTCGAGATTGACCAACGGCAAGCCGCGACGGCGTTGTTGTGGTCGCTGGTCGCGACTTGGCATTGGGTACGGGAAATGCTGGCGTGTCGGCAGAACATACGTCGGCGCGATCGTCACTGTCGTCGTTGACGACCACTGCTGGACGGCGACAAGGAGCTGTCACTGCACGCACGGACGTCAACAACACCCACCCGGGTCGAATCCCTTCGGGCGCACTTTTTACCAGCGCAAATGCTTCTGATTCGAGTATGCGAAGCCCGCATAAACCGCTGCTGTCAATGGCCAAGTTGGTGTCCCCGCTGGTGGCCAGGTAAAAGTCTCCACCCTGTGCGGTAATTCCGGGGTTGGTTAGGGGCGCTCCTTTCGGTGTTGGGCGTCTTTCATTCGGTAGGACTGGCCGTCGGTGATGACGACGGTGGCGTGGTGCAGGAGGCGGTCGAGGATGCTGACCGCGGTGGTTTGTTCGGGTAGGAATCGGCCCCATTGTTCGAAGGGCCAGTGCGAGCCGATCGCCAGGGATCGGCGTTCGTAGGCGCCGGCGACGAGCCGGAACAGCAGCTGGGTTCCGGTGTCATCGAGTGGGGCGAAGCCGAGCTCGTCGAGGATGATCAGATCCACTCGCAGCAGTGATTCGATGATCTTGCCGACGGTGTTGTCGGCCAGTCCGCGATAGAGGGTTTCCACGAGGTCGGCGGCGGTGAAGTAGCGGACCTTGTGCCCGGCGTGGATCGCGGCGGTTCCCAGGGCGATCAGGGTGTGGGATTTCCCGGTGCCCGCGGGTCCGATGATCGCCAGATTCGCCTGTGCGCGTATCCATTCCAAGCTCGATAGGTAGTCGAACACCTTCGCTGGGATCGAGGAGGACGCGACGTCGAAGGACTCCAGTGTTTTGGCCACCGGGAATCCGGCGGCTTTGAGCCGGTTGACGACGTTGGAGGCATCGCGGGCGGCAAGTTCGGTCTCGACCAGGGTGCGCAGCACTTCTTCGGGGGTCCAGCGCTGGGTCTTGGCCGTGAGTAGGACCTCGGGGGCGGTCCGGCGGATCGCGGCGAGTTTGAGTCGGCGCAGCCCGGCATCCAGATCAGCCGCTAGGACGGGAACCGATGGAGGGGCAACGGGTTTGGCTGTCTTAGTCGGCGTGGTGGTGGTCATGAGCTCAGCTCGCCGTCGATGCCCGTGGTGATCTTGTAGGCGTCCAGGGAGCGGGTCGGCGCAATCGGCAGGTCCAGGACCAACGCGTCCCCGGCCGGGCGGGGCTGCGGCGCTCCGGCGCCGGCGGCCAGGATGGACCGCACATCAGCGGCGCGGAACCGGCGGAACGCCACCGCCCGGTGCAACGCGGCCAGTAATGGTTGCTCGCCGTGGGCGGCGCCTAGGACGGTGCTGTTTTAGTCGCCGAGTTTCGGCGTGCCCGAGCGGCTTTGGCGCCGGTGGGCGGGGAGAATCTGGTGTGTGGCTTTGGGGCGAGAGGATCGGCAGGTCC
>CAIOYU010000382.1 GCA_903862565.1 uncultured Actinomycetes bacterium
CCCGAACCGTGCAGGGTGACGTTTCCGGCCAGGCACGCCGCTTCGATTGCCGCCACGGCCGGGCTCTGCCGGTCCGGATAGACCCAGCCGACCGGGGTGACCACATTCTTGCCGGATCGCAGGATCCGCATGACGACCTGGTCGTCGGGCAGCAGCGGCGAGTACATGACGCAGTCGGCGTCCATCGCCAGCAGCTCGTCGATGTCATTGGTGGCCAGCACTCCGATCGGGTCTTCGCCGGCCAGTTCGCCGACGTCGCGACCGCTCTTGTCGGCGCTGTGGACCCAGCAGCCGACGAGTTGGAGTTCGGGGTGCCGCAGCACGCCCTGGATCGCGGCCTTTCCGACGCCGCCGGTGGCCCACTGGATGACTTTGTACATGTGCGCACGGTATGTGGCGACACCGCATACAGATCGCGGATTCCCCGTAATCGCGATCCACCGATCGCTGACGCCTCAGCGGACGGTGACACGCACGAGCGTGCAGTCGTCGTCGAACCCCCTGGTTTCGGATCGTTTCCTGAGTTGGCCGACGAGGTCGTCGAGCGTCCAGTCCGGTGTGCGCGCGGTGCGTGCGCAGAGTTCGATGAAGTCGTCGAGATTCCACTGCCGACCCGCGCGCGCGGGCAACTCGAAGGCGCCGTCGCTGTAGATCAGGAGGGAGGTGTCCTCGGGCAGCGTCTGGCTGCGGGTTTCGAAGGTGGCGTCCTCCATGACCCCGATCGGGATCGACTCCGAAGGCAGTTCCAGCGGGGCGGAGCCGTCTGCGGGCAGCACGAGTGCTGGGGGGTGTCCGGCGCCGGCCCACTGGATCGTGTGGGTGGAAGGCTGGTAGACCCCGTACCAAATAGTGAAATAATTGCCGTCCTGCTGATCCATCTGAAAGAGCCGGTTGAGTTCGGTGAGCACCCGGCCGGGGTCTCGCAGGGTGTCGTCATCGAGGCTTCCCGACCGCACCAGGTTGTGCACCGAGACTGAGAACATCGCAGGGGCGACGCCGTGGCCCGACACGTCGACGAGATAGGCGATGAGGTGGTCATCATCGACCCATCGATGGTCGAAGCTGTCGCCGCCGAGTGCCTCGGAGGGGATGTAACGGGATGCGATGGGCACCGGTTCATTTAGGTCGCGGGGAAGAATCGAGGTGACGTATCGGGCCGCGCCGCTCAGCTCAGTCATCAGCCTGCGAGCCAGTGACTCCATCCCGGAGAGGACGAGAAGGAACGCCTCAAGTAGGAGCGTCACCGCCAAGGCGGCCAGCAGCAGAACCGCCATCAGTCCGCTGCGAGTGTCGCCGAACGTCGCGCTCCTCGGGTGCACCGTGAGTTCCCACACGCGTCCGTAGACGTTGAGTGGCGCGGTGGTCGCCGTTGCGGTGCTGACCTGATCACGTGGTATCGCGGCCCGCGCCGGGAGATCAGCGACGGCCATCGGGTTCCCGCTTTCGGTGATGTCGACGAGAGCCACCTCGACGCTGTCCCACTCCGCGCCCCGGAAGGTCTCGGTCAGCAGATCCCCGAGGCGGTAGACGCCGACGGTGAAGCCGCGCAACTCATCGCGCCGGGCCGCGGGGCTTCCCGGATCGGAACTGCCCTGGTAGACCGGCAAGAGGGCCAGCATGCCCCGCTCGGTGCCGAAATCCTGGACGAGATCGATCGGTGCCGTCGCGGTTGGCCGGCCGGTATCACGGGCACGATCGATGGCGCGGGCTCGTGTGGGGTCGGAGTAGATGTCGTACCCCAGAGCGCCGCGATTCGTCGTGATCGGCTCGATGTAGTCCACGACGACGTACTCGGGACGAGGCGATACCGGCCGGAGATTCCCAGCGGCATCGCGCTCGGTGACGGTGAAATGGGTAAAGCCGGATACCGTGCGCTGACGCGCTACGAACGCCGCCAGGTCTGGCTCGCGGACGACGGGGTTCCAGGACAGGGCCTCAAGATTGGGGAAGCGCATGAGCACGTCGTCGACGTAGGTTCTGAACTCCTTGGCCGTGACGTCGTCGGATGCATCCATCAGGCCGCGCAGACCTTCGAGTACCTCCTGATGGAGAGCGACGTTGCGGGCGAGTTCGGCGGCGGCCTTGTCGCTCAATTGCCTCACCGCACTGTCGATCCGCAGTCGTTCCGCGGCGATGTTCTGGATGAAGGCGGCCATCAGAATCCCGAAGATGATCAGCGATGGCACCGCGATCTTCCACCGGCGTCCCATCCAGTACTGCTTCTGGGAGGGCAGGATCATCAGTACCAGGGGTGCGAACACGACGACACCGATGGAATCGCCGATCCACCAGGTCAGCCAGCCCAACGCAGCCTGGCTCGGGACGAGCAATCCGGTCGCGAGTTGGGCCGCGACGCCGATGGTCGGCGCAATGGTGGTGGCCACCAGTCCGCCGAGGGCGAGGGTGAGCATCACTGACCGCGGCGTATCCAGGCCCCCGACCGGGCCGACGAATCGGTGGACAAGCGCTGAGGCCGCCGCGGCACTGAGCACTGCGCCGGTACCGACCGCCGCGGCAATGAACCAGGTACGCGGCTCGGGGTGGCCCGCCCGGGTGAGCAGGAGCACGCTGGTGGCGGTGGCCCCCGCCGAACCGATAAAGACCCCGGGCAGGGCGCGCCACCCCCAGTGAATCGCGGCGGCGACGGCGACGCCCGCAGAGGGCCAGACCGGTGAGGCGATCCCGGTCAGCTGGCCTAGGCGGATCGCGATGATTCCCAGGACCGCGTAGAGGACGGCGACAGCGGCCGAGACCACCAGGGCTGAGGAACGCAGCGGCCGCCGATCGGACGTTCGCATGTCCGGTGACATGGTGTTTGCTGCGCCTCCCCCCTGGCGGCCCTTTGCTGCTTCGGCTGCGACTGACGGTAACAGCATCGCCGCGGACCCGGATTTGGCCCGTGCCCGGTGCGTGGGGCATACTGGGGCGGTTGCCTCGGGCCGGGTTCACCCCCAGCGTTTGAGGCATCCGACCAGCGCCAGCACTGGCGCGTCCGGTCCCCACTTCGGAGCGAGACGAAATTGTCGCGCTGTGAGGCTGCGTGCGGGTAATACACCCGACCGCGGGGGGGCCCGGTGGACCAGGACAGGTAAACAGCGGCAGCGAGAGCTAGCGCCCGTAATCACGGCGCGAGCACCAGCATGTAGTGAAGGTAGGAGAAGCGTGGCGGGACAAAAGATCCGCATCAGGCTCAAGGCCTATGACCACGAGGC
>CAIOYU010000383.1 GCA_903862565.1 uncultured Actinomycetes bacterium
GTCCGAAACCCGACAGCGCCGGCGAGACTGATCTCACCGGCGCTATCGGATTCGGAAAGAAACTAGGCGACCGTGACGTGAACGTGGTTGAAGTGATCGGCAACCCGCCACATCGTGTACTGAACGCCGAAGCGGCCGGCCTGACTCTGAATGTCGGAGGCGATGGCATCGCCGAGGCCCATGTTGGAGCCGATCATGATGTCCACGGCGTGGCCACTGGGGTGGTCGGGGCGCGAGTCCGGCCGAATGCCACCGATGGACTGCACACCCGGGTAGGTGGCGGTGATGTACTGCACGAGACTCCATGCGTTGGGGCACAAACCGTTCGTCCCGACCAGCGGGACAGCGGACGCGGTTGCCGACGACGTTGCAAGCAAGCCAGCGGCGATCGTCGCTATTGCAATCGTTTTCATGGTTTAAAAGGCTAGCCCGAGCTATTGGGTTGTGAAAAGTCATGTCAAGGAAAGTCATTCGCTTAGCAGGTCTGCGCGCTTTGCTGAACAGCGCCGAAATTCGTTGAGCAACAGCCCCGGAACGATCCCCGTTTCCGCAGGTCACCCGAAGAACAGCGAAAGAGGATGATTACCAGCTAGATCGGTGAATTAGCCCGCGAAACCCCAGTTCGCGCAGCGATGGCGACCGACCATGGATCGAAGGTCGGCAAAAGCCGTTTGCCAAAAGGTGCGAATGCCGAAACGTGTTGTCGCCCACACTGGCGCGACCAAGGGCATTTCAGCCCTCCGAAACCTCCGGTCCGGCGTCCTTCCCGAAGTCTTCTTTCTCGAATTCCGCGATGGCCGCGTCGATGTCCAATCCGCCCACGTCCCCGCCGATCACCCGGTCGATGAAGCCCGCGGGTTCGTCGAGGTCCGACGATGACGGCAGCAGATCGGGATGCGCCCACACCGCGTCGCGTGCGTCGATGCCCGCCGCCTCGGTCAACCGCTGCCACAACACTGCGGCCTCACGCATCTTGCGCGGCCGCAACTCCAGGCCCACCAGCGTGCCGAAGGTCTGTTCTGCCGGTCCGCCGGTGGCGCGGCGACGGCGCAGCATCTCCGAAAGTGCTTCTGTGCCAGGGATCCGGTCGTCCAGTGCCGCGGAGACGACGGTGGACACCCAGCCCTCGACCAGTGCCAGCAGGGTCTCCAGTCGCTCCGAGGCCAGCGTCTGCTCGGGGGAGACCTTGGGCTCGAACATGCCTTGGGAGAGAAGCTCTTCCAGCTTTGAGGGGTCGGTCAGTGCGGTCGGGTCCAGGCCCGCGGCCAGTTGCTCCATACCGCTCATGTCGACTTTCATGCCGCGCGCGTAGGCCTCGACGGCCCCCAGCAGTTGCGACGACAGCCACGGAACGTGGCTGAACAGGCGGTGATGCGCAGCCTCCCGCGCGGCCAGGAACGTCAGGATGGCCGACCGCGGTTGCTCCAACCCCTCCGACAATGTCTCGATCGCCCCGGGCATCAGGGCCGCAACGCCCTTGGGCCCCAACGGAAGTCCGATGTCGGTGGAGGTCAGCACCTCCCCGGAGAGCCGCCCCAGCGCCTGGCCCAGCTGCGAGCCGAAGGCCATGCCGCCCATCTGGCCCAGCATCGCCATCAACGGTCCGGCCATCGCACGCGCTTCGTCCGGCAGCGTCGAGGACCACATCGAGGCGATCTGCGCGGCCATCGGATCGCACAGCCGCTTCCAGGTCTCCATGGTGTTGTCCACCCAGTTCTGCGGCGTCCAGGCCTCCGAACGCACCGCACCGGCGGGCAGCGCGGTCGCGCCGTCGAGCCAGGTGTCGGCCAGGTGCACCGCGTCGGTGACCGCGCGGGACGTCGTCTCCGGAATCGGCGCGGTGAACCCGATGGACGACGACGCCAGCTTGCGGGCCAGGTCGTAGTTCACCGGCCCGGATCCGCCACCACCGGCCATCGCCGAGCCTGCGCCGGAGAACATCTGGCCCAGCTTGGTGAACATCTGCCCCAGGTCGCCCATGTCGAACGAGGCGCCCCCGGCGAAGGGATCCTTGTCCTTGTCGTGGGAGGGGTCGTCACCGGAGGAGAAGCCGAAGGGCAGGTCAGGCATGGCGTCCACGGTACCGCCGTTACCCTTGGCGGGGTGAACAGGCGGATTATGACGCTGGTCGTGGCCTTGGTGCCCATCCTGGCCTTCGGCGTCCTGGCGGCGGCGGTGCGGGTTCCCTTCGTCTCGCTGGGGCCGGGGCCGACGTTCGACACCCTCGGTGAGGTGGACGGCAAGCAGGTGGTCGCCATCGAAGGCACGCAGGTCAAGCCCACTACGGGGCACCTGAACATGACGACGGTGTCCCAGGTCGACGGCATCACGCTGGGCCAGGCGCTGGCGCTGTGGGCTTCCGGCGACAACCAGTTGGTGCCCCGGGATCTGGTGTTCCCGCCGGAGAAGTCCCGCGAGGACATCGAGAAGAGCCAGAGTTCGGACTTCCAGAACTCCGAGGACAACGCCAAGTACGCCGCGCTGAACTTCCTGAAGTACCCCAAGGCCGTCACGGTCGAGAAGGTCAACGATCCGGGCCCGTCGGTGGGCAAGTTGGAGGTTGGCGACGCCATCGACGCCGTCAACGGCACCAAGGTCGCCGCCGTGGAGGAGTTCTCGCACCTTCTCAAGACCACCAAGCCCGACGAGGAGATCGTCGTCGACTTCCGGCGCAAGAACGCCTCCCCGGGCACCGCGAAGATCAAACTGGGCAAGAACGGGGACCGTGAGTGGGGTTACCTGGGCATCGCCGTGCTCGACGCGCCCTGGGTTCCGTTCACCATCGACTTCAACCTGGCCAACATCGGCGGGCCGTCGGCGGGCATGGTGTTCAGCCTGGCCGTGATCGACAAGCTCACCACCGGTGACCTCAACGGCGGCAAGTTCGTCGCCGGCACGGGCACCATCGGGGCCGACGGCCGAATAGGCCCCATCGGGGGCATCACCCACAAGATGGCCAGCGCCCAGGAGGCCGGCGCCGAGGTGTTCCTGGTGCCCGCCGACAACTGCGACGAGGCCCGCGCCGTCCACGGCGACACCATGAAACTGGTCAAGGTCGAAACCCTGCCCCAGGCCGTCGACTCACTCAATGCCCTCAAATCGGGCGGCACCCCGCCGCTGTGCTGAATGCGTAAGGTTGGATCCGTGACATCAGGAGCGCGTCTGTGAGCATTCGTCAGCCCGCCCGGATGCCGGCCTTGAGCCGACGGGGCCGCACCATGGCCGCCGTCGCGGCCGTCGTCGTCCTTCTCCTCATCATCGGCCCGCGGCTGATCGACACCTACGTCGACTGGCTGTGGTTCGGCGAACTGGGGTACCGGTCGGTGTTCACCACGGTGGTGTTCACCCGCGTGGTGGTGTTCCTCGTGGCCGCCCTGCTGGTCGGTCTCATCGTGTTCGCCGGTCAGGCCCTGGCCTACCGCACGCGGCCGGTGTTCGTGCCCAGCACCGGGCCGGGGGACCCGGTGGCCCGGTACCGGATGGCCGTGATGACCAAGCTTCGGTTTTTCGCCTACGGGGTTCCCGCGGTGATCGGACTAATGGCAGGTCTTGTCGCCCAAGGCTATTGGATGCGCATCCAGCTGTTCCTGCACGGCGGGAGCTTCGGTGTCACCGACCCGCAGTTCGGCCGCGACCTCGGTTTCTACGCTTTCGACCTGCCGTTCTACCGGTTGCTTCTGACGTTCGTTTTCGTCGCGGTGTTCCTGGCGTTCCTGGCGAACCTGATCACCCATTACATCTTCGGCGGCATCCGCCTGGCCGCCGGCGCGGGCATGCTCAGCCGCGCCGCGCGCATCCAGCTGATCACCCTGCTCGGGCTGCTGGTGCTGCTCAAGGGGGTGGCCTACTGGCTCGACCGCTACGAACTGCTCTCCCACACCCGGCTGGGCAAGCCGTTCACCGGCGCGGGCTACACCGACATCAACGCCGTGCTGCCCGCCAAGATGATCCTGGCGGCCATCGCGGTGATCTGCGCCGCGGCGGTGTTCTCCGCGCTGTTCCTGCGGGATCTGCGCATCCCGGCGATCGGCCTGGTGCTGCTGCTGCTGAGCTCGCTGATCATCGGCGCGGGCTGGCCGCTGATCGTCGAGCAGTTCTCCGTCAAACCCAACGCGGCGCAGAAGGA
>CAIOYU010000384.1 GCA_903862565.1 uncultured Actinomycetes bacterium
GCGGACGCGACAGCGCAGACTCCCCGCACACCGTCGGGGTTGTGGGCGAAGTCGATCAACACTTCGAAAGGCAGGTCGGCAACGAAGTTGTAGCGGCCCGGGTTCTGCTCGGGGGAGTTATGGAAAGCGCCCAATGCGCGCCGGATTATCCCGGTGTCGACACCCTGCGCCCACGCCAGTGCGGCGGCGAACATCGCGTTGCTCTCGTTGAACGTCAGTAGCCCGTTCATGGTCGCAGGGATGTCGTGCGTCGGCATCAGGGCGGTTTCGGTTGAGCCGGCGGCGAGGATGATCCAGGTTCGTCCGTCGCGGTCATCGAGGAACACCGCCTCGCCGCCGTGTCGGCGGTGCTCTGCGACTGCGGCCAATTCCCTTGTCCGGGAGACGAGTATGTGGCGGTCTGTTCCTGCTCTGGACCGCATGGCCATGCAGAGCGGATCCTCGGCGTTGACGACGATCGCCTTCGTGGCTCGCTGCAGAACTTCGGCTTTGAGTTCGGCCATCTGCTCGAGCGTCGCAACCCCCTCGATGCCGATGTGGTCATCCTGGACGTTGAGCAACGCGGCGACCTCATAGCGGTCGCAGTGATGGCCGAAGATGATGAGTCCCTTGCGGGGCATTTCCAGCACGGCTGCCTCAACGGCAGGGTCGTTGAGGATGACAGCGGAACCTGGCTGGCCGGAGAGATTGTCGGTGCTGATGATCTGGTCACCGATCCGGACGACGGCAGTGGTGCAGACCCCGGTCACCTTGCCCGCAGCCGTCCAGATTCGGTACAGCATCTCCGACGTGGTGCTCTTGCCGTTGGTGCCGGAGATGGCTGCGGTCGGAACGCGCGCGGGCCGTCCGGCGAACAGGAGGTCGAGGATCTCGCCGTTGATGTCGCGGTGTGGATCGGCGAGCCAGTGCGGACGAAAACCTGGCTGCCCGTTCACTTCACAGATGACCCCGTCCACCTCGCGCCAGGGCCGGCTGATATCCGGGGACACGTAGTCGACCCCGGCGATGTCGAGCCCGACGATGCGGGCGGCTCGGGCGGCGAGCGCAAGATTGTCGGGGTGCACGTCGTCGGTGACGTCCTCGGCGGTGCCGCCTGTGCTGATGTTCGGAATTCGGCCCAATCGGACGATCAGACCCGTTGGCGGCACCGAGTCCGAGTCGAGTCCTTGCTCGGCGAGGCAGTCGAGCACGTCAGCGTCGAACACGAGGGTCTTCAGCGGGCTGTACCTGCCCGTGCCCCGTCGGGGATCGCTGTTGACCTGATCGGCGAGTTCACGCACGGTGTTCACGCCGTCCCCGACGACACCGGCAGGTGTTCGCCGAACGGCGTGCACGACGCGACCGTGGACGACCAGCAGGCGGTAGTCGTCGCCTTCCACGTGGCGTTCGACCAGGACGCGCCCGGGGGAGAGCCGGTTGGCGTGCTCGAAGGAGCGACGCAATCGGTCGGAGTCACGAATCCCGGTCGCGACCCCGCTGCCACCCTCCAAGTCGAGGGGCTTCACCACCACGGGCCAGCCCAGGTCGTCGGCAACCGCCATCGCCTGCTCGAGGTCGCTGACGAGCCAGGCCTGCGGCACGGGCACGCCCTCCTGGGCCAGCGTGCTGTAGGTCTTGAACTTGTTCTTGGCAAGCGTCGCGGCGATCACGCCGGTCTGCCCGGTGTAGGCCAGGTCGAAGCGCTGGGCGTTTGCCCCCCAGCCGATCTGCACGAAACCGGGCAGTACGTCGAAGGGCATTCCCCGTCTGACGGCCGCTTCGATGAACCGCAGCGTGTTGGGTCCCAGCCCGTTGCGCTGGATGTCGTCCCACCGGCCGCCGAAATGCCACTCCAGGTCCTGATCGGCGGGGGTTCCGGTGTTCCCCAGCCACCGTCGCCATGCCGAACCGGAGTCGGCCGTCGGCGGGCCGAGCCACCCCGGGATCAACCGCAGGGCCAGGGCCAGGGCCTCATCGAAGAAGTCCGGACGGAACCAGGGGATGGCCAGGCGCAGACGGTCCTGTGTTGCCTCCATGACCCGGCCCCGCAAGACCGGATCGCGACCCCAGCGCTGGATCGCCACCGTCAGCGCGACGACCCATTCGCCCAGCCGGCCGGCAAGGGCGTCGAGGTCTGGGGACCGGCTGTCGTCGGGAACCAGAAAGGCTGTCGGCCAGTCGGCCTCACCGACTCCGTAGAACGGTTCACCCGGACGGAGTGCGGATGCGCCTGATCGGATGCGCCGGTCGGCATTGTCATCACGAGTGAGGACCCCCTGCACCTCGATATCGACGAAAGCCGTCCTCTCGGCCAGACCGCCGGAGCACGCACGGAGAAATCGACGATCGTCGACGCGCAACTGGAGGGGGCTCACAGGTTCACTCGTAACGGCACCGTCGGCTAGAGGTTGAAGCGTTCCTTGATCTCGCGGGTCTGCACCTGCTCGACGATGATGCCCAGCAGTGGAACGGTGCCGGCCAGCAGAACGCCGATGGTTTTGGCGATGGGCCAGCGCACTTTCACCGCGAGGTTGGCGGTGAACAAGAGATAGACGAAGTAGACCCAGCCGTGGACGACGCCGATCCAGCTGGGTGGATTGTCGACCTTGACGACGTACTTCAGGATGATTTCGTAGCACAGGGCAATGAGCCAGACGCCCGTGATCCAGGCCATCACCCGATAGCCCGTCAGTGCGGAGCGGATCTTGTCCACTGATGTGGTCGGTGGGGTGTCGGTCATGACGTCGTCCTCTTATCTCTCTCGGCTAGCTCGGCGAGGTAGGCGTTGTATTCACTGAGCGTGGGATCGTTGGATCGGCCTGGTGCCGAAGGGCGTTCAGGAAGCAGGCCAGCCGGAATCTCGGTGACCTCCCCGGCGCCGGGCGCCGGCGGCGGGGTTTGCTCGTAGTCGATCAGCTTGCGGTAGGCGTAGACGCAGAATGCTGCGAACATCGGCCATTGCAGGGCATAGCCGAGGTTCTGGAAACTGCCCGAGTTGGACTCGAAGCGGGTCCACTGCCACCAGCCCAGTGCCAGGCAGCCACCGGCCGCGACGATCACCAGAAGGATCATCGCGAAGCGGCGTCGGCGCGGGATGGGCACTCTATGACGGTACCGGGCAGGTCGTGAATCCCCGAGGTGCCGTCGGCACGCGGGGCGTGTTCGGGCGGTAACATCAACCCGCGCGCGGGCGTGGTGAAATGGCAGACACGCCGGCTTTAGGTGCCGGTGCTCGGAAGAGCGTGTGGGTTCGAGTCCCTCCGCCCGCACTGACATCTGTGCCGCATCGACGCAGCTAGAGGCCTATTCGGAGGCGGCCGGCGGAGCACTCTGAGCGCCCCGTGCCCACACTTTGCCCACACTCGCGAGTAATCCGGGCTGCTGACCGGAAGTGAGGGATGAAGCGACCGCCCGCCGCAAGCGGGGCGGGGCGGGGCGGGTAACACCATCGACTGACGATGCTCGGTGTCGATGGAGTGCCGTCAAGGCCGTTCCCGTCGCAAAGGCCGCCGCTGTGCGTTCCTGCGAGTCCACGATTCAAGTTTGGGTGGTATCGGAATGATGTGGGAGCACATCATCCACCGGCTCTACAAGAGAGCTTTACGGCTCGACAGCTTTATTGCCGGTCAGGCCGAGCTCTATCGACGCGTGGCCGACCAGGTCCTCGACACCACAACAGCGACTGCTTAGAAGCAGTCGGATGCACCGTCGACGACGAATAGCGCCCCGCTGGTGTAGGAGCTGTGTTCGGTACACAGGAAGGCGATTGTCGGTGCGATCTCATCGACACGGCCGAACCGGCCCAGCGGGATGTGGGCC
>CAIOYU010000385.1 GCA_903862565.1 uncultured Actinomycetes bacterium
CGCCAACTCGCGCAACTCGCTGAGGATCGAGGCGTCGTCGTCCAGGCCGAAAGCATCCTCGGAGGCCTGCAGAAGACTCCGGATCTTGCGGGTGATCACGCGCATCTGGTGCACGGAGTCGAAAGCGTCGGCTCGCACGGCTCGGTCCCAGACCAGGAGTTCGCGGACCTGTTCGAGGACGGCCGCGTGCACCTGGTCCGATGGCGGCGCAGCGGGCGGCGCAGTGCCGAGGACCTTGGCCAGTTTGGAGCCGTGCCCCGCCGGGACGGCTCCGGCCAGGTGCAGCCGGGCGCCGAACCGGGTGAGCAGATCGACAGGGCTCGGCCCCCCGTCCGCCGGGGCGGGGCGCTCGACCATCTCCAGTTCCCATTCGCGCCAGCGCTGCTCGCCGATCGGGCTGCCATCGGCGGGGTTGATCCGCCAGGCGTTCACCGTGTCGTCGGCGAACTCGGCCAGCGCCGCGCCGTCGTCGCCGTACAGCATCGTCATGGTGCGGGTGGTGCAGATGTGGGCCACCGGCGCCAGCGGCCGGTCGCGCACGATGGCGCGCACTACGTCGATGAGTTCTTCCGGCACCGCGGTGCTCACGCCCGTCGCTTCCAGCGGCGCATGCACCTCAGCGCGGCCGGCGTCGTCACCCGGCAGCTTCAGGTGCCAGCCGGCGTCGTGTCCGCCGGTACGGCGCCGCAACGTGACCCAGTTGATGGCCAGGTCATGGCCGGGGGTGTCGAAGTACACCGCGTCCAACGACTGCGGCGGCAGTACCTCCGCGCGGGAGACCGACTCGAGATTCTCGAACGCCGGCGCCTCCGCACCGGGCGGAACGTCGAATTTCAGCTCCAACTCGACATGATGGGCGACCCGTTGGTCGCCTTCCCCTTCGGCAGCGGCCATTAGCTAAGGTTCGCACACCTCGCCGGTGGCCGGTGGGGTTACAAGGATTGCTAGAAACTGTGTTCGTCGGCGGGGAAGGCGCCCGTGGCGACCTCCTCGGCGTACTGGACGGCAGCGCGCCGCAATTCGGCGCCGACCTCGCCGAACCGCTTGACGAACTTCGCGGTCTTCCCGGACGTCAGCCCGGCCATGTCCTGCCATACCAGTACCTGCGCGTCGCAGTTGTGACCCGCGCCGATGCCGACCGTCGGGATGGTGAGTTTGCCGGTGATCTGGGTGGCCAGTTCTGCGGGCACCATCTCCATCACCACCGCGAAGGCGCCGGCCTCCTGGACGGCGATGGCGTCGTGGATCGTCTGCTCGGCGGCGTCGCCGCGGCCCTGCACCCGGAAGCCGCCCAGGCTGTTGACGCTCTGCGGAGTGAACCCGATGTGAGCCATCACCGGAATGCCGGCCGCGGTCAACGCCGCGATCTGGTCGGCCACCCGTTCGCCACCCTCGAGTTTGACCGCGTGCGCGCCGGATTCCTTGAGGAAGCGGGTGGCCGTCGCCAGCGCCTGAGCCGGACCGCCCTCGTAGCTGCCGAAGGGCAGATCCGCAACCACCAGGGCGTGCGGAGCTCCGCGCACCACGCCCCGTACCAGCGGGATCAGTTCGTCGATGGTGACCGGCACCGTGGTGTCGTAGCCGTAGACGACGTTGGCCGCGGAATCGCCCACCAGCAGCACCGGGATGCCGGCGTCGTCGAAGATCCGGGCGGTGGAGAAGTCGTAGGCGGTGAGCATGGCCCACTTGTGGCCCTCGGACTTCATCCGCTGCAGGTGGTGGGTTCGGATCTTGGTCCGGGGTGCAGTGGCCGGGCCGGTGAATCCGCCCTCGGATGTGCCTGCTGATGTCCCGTAGAGCGTCTGCTCAGACATGGTTGCTCCAACTGTTCGTCGGTTCGAATTCCTCGTGGCCCCATCGGGGTCCCCGGGTTCGCTGACGGTTACCAGTCTGCCACCCCCGGCGGCCCGCGGACGCCGTCGAGGGAGTGCACTTGATCACAGCAGGTACTCGCTCGACCAGCGGGTATCCCGGATCGGGGGGGTGAGCATGGCAGCATGGTGACCATGCAGCTGCACCCCGTGTCATCCGGGACGACCCCTGTCAGGAAACCGCGCGTGAGCAAGCGCGTGAGCAAAGCAGTGGCGATCCCGGCCATTGCCGTCGTCCTTGCCGGGACCGCCGGGTGCGGCAGCGTGATCGGCGGCCGGGCGGTGGTGGCCGAACCCCAGATCGGGCAGGCACCGCAGTGGGGGCCATGCCGGCCGGCCGGTGGTGGCGGCGGCGACGCGCTGCCCATCCCGGCGGGCGCCCAGTGCGGCAAGATCGCCGTGCCGGTGGACTACACCAACCCCGACGGCCCGGCCGTCTCGCTGGCGTTGATCCGTTTTCCCGCTACCGGAGACAGGATCGGTTCCCTGATCATCAACCCCGGCGGCCCCGGGGAGTCCGGCATCGAGGCGGCGGCGAGCATCATCGACACCCTTCCCAAGGACGTCCGCCAGCGGTTCGACCTGGTCGGTTTCGATCCCCGCGGCGTCGGCGCCTCGACCCCGGCGCTGTGGTGCAACTCCGACGCCGACAACGACCGACTTCGCGCCGACCCGCAGGTCGACTACAGCCCAGAAGGCGTGGCGCACATCGAAAGCC
>CAIOYU010000386.1 GCA_903862565.1 uncultured Actinomycetes bacterium
CGAAGAGGGCAGTGCCGATCCCGACGATGCCGCCCAGCGTCCAGCCGGCTATCAGCACGCTCACCTCGATGAGCAGCCGGACCCGGCCCACCGGCCAGCCAGTCACCCGGTGCAGGCCCGTCATCCAGCCGTCCCGGGGACCGGGGCCGTGTCCGCTGGTGAGATAGAACCCGCTGCCCAGGCCGATCAGGGCGATCCCGAGGAACACCAACCCGAGTTGGCCGATTGCAGAGTCCGGCGTGCTCACTCTCGGGTAGGTGATTCCGAGGGCGAGCGCGATCACAATGATGTTCATCACCGTTCCCAGACCGGGTCGCTGCCGCAGTGGAATCCATAGTGCGAGGACGGCTACCGACACACCGAACGTCGTCCAGCCGATACCGAGGCCGGTGCGCACGCTGAGTCCCTGCGCCAGCACCGACCACGGCGCGGCGCCGAGGTCAGAGGCCAGGATCAGTGCGTCGCCGGTGCCGAACAACCACAGTCCGCCGATCAGCGCGGTCAGCGAACCCGGCGTCGGGCGCCATACCGACGGTGCAGTGAACCGGGTGCGCGGGACGGTGCGGGAGCCGCGCAGCAGCGCGCTCACCGAGTAACGACGCGCACACCCATGCCTTGGGTCTCGTAGATACGCAGATCGTCAACCCAAAATGAGCCCTGGAACACGACCAGCACGCCGCGGTCATCTCGTGTCGTGGACATGATCTCGACTTCGCTGCGGGTGCGGGTGTTGGTCGGCACCACCTGGCCGCGGAACTTCCAGCTGAACGTCTGTCCCACGGCGACGGGTTCGAATACCGACCCGTCGTCGGCCAACCCCGCTAGCCGGGCGGCCGCCCGGGCCGCCTGCTGCATGGCCTCCAATCCCAGCGAACCGGGTTGCACCGGATCCTGGAAGAAGTGGGCCTTGAAGAACCACGCTTCGGGGTGAACGTCGTATTCCGCGACCAGCCGCCCGAGGCCGCCGGCACCGCCGCCGGGCCAGAAGTTCAGCCGGTCGATCACCTGCAGCCGGCCCTGGGCGAGACACGGGTCGCCGCGAAGCTCATCGCTTCCGTACGCCACGGCGACCGGCGCCGGGTCGGATAAGGCCTCCAACTCACCCGGCTCCACTCGCAGGCCGACCTGATTCTTCAGCGCATCGGGGCTGAAGAACCCAAACGCGGTCTTCATCGTCATGACGACGTCATCGCCCTGGGTGCACACCACGTCGAAGAACACGATCGTCGAGCCGCCGCCCTCGGCGAATCGTTCCAGCGTCGAGGTCACCCGCAAGGTGCCGGCACCTGCGGGGCGGACCAGCACGACGTCGGTGCCGTCGAGGTTCCGGAACACCACATCGTCGGGCCGATTGGCGGCGAACCCGTTGTAGGAGGACAGCCACCCGCATGGTTGCAGCAGGATTTCGATGAGCACTGATAGCGGTACGGCACCGCATCTACCGTCCTCGAAATACCAGGCGTCGGCGGGGACGTCATACTCGGCGACGACGGTGCCACCCTTGGTCGGCACCCCTGGTGCACTGTCGACGGTCAAGATTCGCGAGATGAAGTGGTAGGGCTCGTCGGGCAGGCGCGGCGCCCGCCGGGTGCCGTCGAACGGCGCGTACAGCGCGCCGAATGCATCGGAGGGCATCCCGCGTCCGCAGGCCAGGAGTGCGCCGTAGTCACCGCGAACATCGTTGGTGCCGAACAGGATTCGCGCCGGACCGGGTGCCCCCGGCGGCAGCGGCCAGTCCGGAACCAGGCGCATGCCGAATCGCCGGCAGTGGAACACCTTGAACCCGTCACTGCGGCACAGCAGCGCCGCGTAGATCGTCGGTGTCGGCCCGTCGACGATTTCCTCGACGAACACCTCGTATTCCAGGAGGTGGTCGGCATCTGGCGTGACCTGCCCGCGGCAGACGAAGCGAGCCATCTCGTCCGGTACCGGTTCGAACCGCCAGCCGTCGCGTTCGATGGTGAACCCGTAGGCGGCCATGGTGATCGACAGCGCCTGGGTGGCCGCGTCGGCCATCAGCGTGCCGGGCATGCAGGGGTCGTTCTTGAAGTGTCCGTCGTAGAACCAGGCGTCCTTCGGCACCGCGGTCGTGGCGCGCAGATAGCCCAGCCCCCACGGCCCGCCCTCGGGTTCGAAGGACACCACCTCGTCGATCAGTCGCAGCCGCCCGCCCGGGGTCGCAGGTGTGCGGGTATGCGCCGCGGCCCTCTCGAAACCCTTGCCGAAGCAGGCGAAGGCGTGTCCGTCGGTGAACGCGTCGAGTTCGGCGCGGTTCAGGGAGCGCTTCTGGGTCACCCGTGGCGGTGCGTCGCGCCGTGCGCCCGCACGCGGAACGTCATCGGCAGCGTCCCACAGGACACCGTCGGACTGGCTCAACTCCTGCGCGGAGAAGAACCCGGCCTGGCCGTTGCGCACCGAGATCATCAGCCGGTCGCCGATGTAGCAGTCGTAGTGGAAGAAGAACAGCCGGGTATCGCCGGTCTTCGCGTGTCCGTCGATGTGGATGTCGTAGCGCAGCGTCTCGCCG
>CAIOYU010000387.1 GCA_903862565.1 uncultured Actinomycetes bacterium
CCGATACCGTGCAGCACCGCTTCCTGGGTGCGCACCAGTTCGGTCATCTCCGTGGGCTGCAGATCCAGCGTCTGCTCACGCCAGCGCCGCGCCAGCAGCACCGAAAGGACTAGGCCGGCCACCAGGGCGGGACCGGCGGTCAGGGCGGCGGTGCGTTGCTCGTCGCGCAGCAACTCGTATACCGACGAGGTGGACATCCCGACACTGACCGCGCCGATCACCCGGTCCGAATCAAGCTCCAGAACGGGGACTTTCGCCCGAATCGACGGGCCCAGGGTGCCGGTCTGCTCGACTACCTCCTCACGGCCGGACAGCGCGACAGAGGGATCAGTGCTGACCGGCTTTCCCAACTCGGTGGGGTTGGGATGCGCTAGCCGTATCCCGCGGTCGTTGGTGATCACCACGAACAACACACCGGTACCGGCGCGGACCTTGGCTGCGATGTTCTGCAGCGGGCCGTTCGCCAACTCGCTCGCTGAGGGCACCCCACCGTCGTACCCGGTGCCGTCGTACATGGCGACGTCGGCCCGCACCGCCGGCGCGGCGGCCAGTACCCGCGCGATGTCCAGAGACCGGTGGCCGTATTCATCGATCAGTCGATTGTGGTAAACGACCGCAAGCAGGGCGAAAGCGATGCCCAGTGTGAGCGCCACCACCGCCAGCTGCAACAGCAGGATCTGCGTTGCGAGTCGCAGATCTATCCGCTGCTTACCGGCCACCCCGGAAGCTTAACCGGCCGCTTAAGCAGAATGAGCAAAAGGTGCCTCGGCGCTCTCCTCGAGCCAGTCCGGGGTGAACTCGGTGACGTCGGTGAAGGCGCCGCGCAGTACCCCGATGTAGTCGTGCACCGAGTGACGGGCCTCGGCAGTCTCCGGGAAGGAGACCGTGAGGGTGGTCTGATCGGCGTGCCGGACGATCCAGGTGTTGATGCCACCATGCGAGAGGTTGTCCAGGTAGATGCCGAAACGGTCGGCCTCGGCGTCAACCAGGCCGCGGAAGTCCATCAACGAGACCATCATCGACGGCCGATCGGACGGCGTCAGCCCGAGTTCCTCGGCGGGCGCAAGATCCAGCACCCGCTTGAAGGAGACCGCGGACAGGTGCTTGTTGGCATCGAAGGACTTCTGGGCCGCGCGGGCCATCTGCGCGAAGTTGCCGTCGCCGACGGGTACCGAGACCGGGAACAGGCTCGCGTACCAGCCCACACTGACCGAATGCGCGTCGCCGGAACGGGTGTCCGACGGGGTGAGACCGTGGAAGGTCTCGGCGCCGGTGAGTTCATGGTCGGCCAGCGCGGCACAGGCCATCACGCCACCACTGAATCGAGCACCCGCCGCACGGCAGGCCTCGTTAAACTCCTCGGTCTCGTCTGCGTCGAGCAACTCGACGGTGACGATGCCACCCTCACCGCCGGTCGAGGTATCCCCCAGTCCCAGCGGAAAGTGAGGCCAGTCGGCGCCGGCGTCGTCGGCGAAGTCAACCCAGTCCTTGATCGGCCTGGAGTCCAGCGTCATCGCGCCGACCTGAAGGTTCTGCCGCGCGGTGAAGTCGCGGTAGCCCGCGGTCGGCGGCAGCGTGCTGGCGAGTCCGTCCACCAGAGCGCGGTAGGTCAGGTTGATTTCGCGGTAGATCAGCCCGGCCGACGTGCCGTCGGTATGCAGGTGATCGACGTTGGCGTAGACGGTGAAGTGATCCGCCTTCTGGATAACACCGAAGGTGAAGCAGTCCCACTCCAGGGTGCCCGGTGTTGCCGTCTGCACGAGGGTGCGAATGGCGTCCTGGTCCAGGAAGCCGAGCGCGGTCGGGACGAACTCGAGGCGGTCAGCGTCATCGACGGTCCGACGGATGATCGACTCAGCAGTCACCTCGAAAGCGCTGTGGTAAGTGTCGTGGCGACGAATGTGAGC
>CAIOYU010000388.1 GCA_903862565.1 uncultured Actinomycetes bacterium
CGAGGCACGCCTCGAAGCGGAGTCGATGATTGCGTCGGCGCAGGCCGAGACCGAGTCGGCGCAGGCGAAGAGCCGGCAGCTGCTCGCCGAGCTGGCCGCCCGCCAGCGCGCGATGGAGACCGAGTACGCCGAGGTGATGAATCGCGCCCGCGACGAGGCGGCCCGCATCACCGCCCAGGCCGTCAGCGAGTCCGAGCGCATGCGTGAGGTCGAGAGCCTCCGCCGGGACCAGGCCGAAGAGGAATTGACCGCCGAGCTGACCCGACTTCGCCGGGACACCGAGATCCGGGTGGAGGAGCAGCTGCGCACCACCACCCAGGAGTGCGAACTGCGGGTCATCGACGCCAAGAACGAGGCCGAGCGCCGACTGCGGATCGCCAACGAGCAGATCGACCGTCGCCTGCACGACGCCCGCCGAGCCCTCGATGAGATGCACGAGAAGCGGATCTCGATCCTCGAGCAGCTCATGCAGGTGCACGGCACCCTGGAAGGCATTCCGGCCATCTTGGAGAGTGCCTACCGCGAGGTCAACATCTCCCCGGACTCCGGCCTGGCCCTGTCCAACTCGATCACCGCGGAAGAGGCCACCCAGATGGTCATCACCGAGGGTGAAGCGGAAGTCACCACGGCTTAAAGACGCCTGCTCAGGATCACGCAAGACGCTCGGCTGGGGTTTACCCAGCCGAGCGTCTTGCGTTCGGAGCCCTGACCGGGTCCTACTTGATCTTCGGCGGCGGCGGCGGGAACCTCCCGCAGTCCGGGCAGACTGGAATGGGCCCACGCGGGCTGGCCTTGGGCGCCGGCGCGATATTCGTCTTCGGCATCGTTCCCGACGGCTCGGGCTCGGGCCAGGGGTCCGGACCGGGCTGAGCCACTGACCCGGCCGCGGGAGCTGTCCCGGCTCTCACCGATGCCACCAGATCGACGTCGGAGTGAACCACGCGCATGACCGTCGGTGTTTCGTGAACCGACGAAGCGACCGGGACCGTCGGTCCGCCAACCAGTGCGCCGACAAGGATTCCGGTAGCCAGCGCCAGCCAGCGGCGTGACGCGCCTACTCGGGGCGTGGTGGTGGTGTTCATCGGATTCCTCCTACTGGTGTTCGCGGCCCCGGGTGGGCCGCTCTCACAGGTAGGTGCGGCCACCGCACATCGGAAGCACACTTTTTCGGGGAGAGAATCGCCCTTGGGCGGTCAATCGCGATACCGCCCTACATCGGGCTGACCGCCACACCACCCGGAACCATCGAGAGACCAAGTTCGATGGTCGCCGTCACCGTGAGGGTGGCGGTGTCAACCACGAACACCCGTCCGCCCGTATTGGGGGCGATCTCGCCGGTGGCGGCATAGACCCTGGTGCCTCCCGGGCTGACGGCAACTCCCTTGAATTTCCCTCCCCCGAGGTCGACGGTGGCGACGACGGAGTTGGTGGCGGCATCGATCACCACCAATCCGTTGCCCCCTCCGACATAGGCACGGGCACTGTCAGGTGAGACCACCACCGCATTGGGAAAGGAAAAGAGACCGGTGTCGATGGTCGCGGTGACGGTATTGGTGGTGGTGTCGATCACCCACACCGAATCACCGCCCAGCCCGCCCGCATTATTGGTGACGTAGACCCGCCGTCCGTCCGGTGCCGCCGCAACTGCATACGGGACGCCGACGGGGACCGGGATGAGCGCGGTGACGGTGGTGGTGGCCGTGTCGACCACCGACACCCCGGACTGAGGCGTGCTCACGTAGGCACGGCTGCCATCGGGTGTGAACGCCACGTCGACGGGTGGCTGCACGAGCCCGTTCA
>CAIOYU010000389.1 GCA_903862565.1 uncultured Actinomycetes bacterium
ATGCCGTAGGACCCGGGTTCGATTCCCGGCAGCTCCACTGTTTATGCAGTTCAGAGGTTCGGAATAGCGGTCAAAGTGGTTTGACACGGTGGTGTCAAAGATTTTGGCCGCTATTCTGTTTCGCATGGCCTCCATTCGGATCAGACCCCGCTCTGACGGGACTGTCGGGTACGCGGTGCTCTACGCGCTGTCAGACGGCACCCAGACGTCACTCACCTTCGGCGATCAGAAGTCAGCCGAGGAGTTCAAGGTGGCCGTAAACACGCTCGGCGGTGGGAGGGCGTTGAAGGCTTGGGGGATTGAACCGGCAGCCAAGCAGGCCAAGAAGGTGGCTACGGGGCCCAGCGTGACCGAGGTCGTCGGTCAATACATCCAGGGCCGCTCAGGCGTCGCCAAGTCGACTCTTTATGACTATCGGGCCTACTTGCGTAATGACATCACGCCGGCCTTGGGTGATATTCCGGTGGCTCTGCTCACCGGCGTCGACGTCGCCAAGTGGGTCGGCGCGATGGCTCAGGCGGGTTCATCGGGAAAGACCATCGCCAACAAGCATGGCCTCCTTAGTGCCGCACTGAGTGGCGCGGTGGCCGACAGGATCATCGACTTCAACCCGGCCGCTGGCACCCGTCTGCCGCGCACTGAGAAGCCGGTAATGACGTTGTTAACTCGCTCTGAATTCGGCCAGTTGCGGGCCGGATTCCTTGACCGCTGGCACCCGTTGATTGATTTCATGGTGGCCTCAGGCGCTCGGTTCGGTGAGATCGCGGGATTGCGGCCGTCTGACGTAGACCGGGCTCAGGGCACCGTGCATATCGGTCGAGCATGGAAGCGAACCTATGAAAAGGACGGCGCATCCTATGAGCTCGGGGCGCCGAAAACTGCGCGTTCGGTGCGAACCATCAGCGTCGGCGCGTCAATCCTTGAGCCGCTCGATTACACACGCGAATATCTGTTCACCAACACTAGGGGCGGGCCGCTCAAGGTCGTAGGTTGGCGAACCAATGTCTGGTATCCGAGCGTCAAGCGCGCCCAGGACGAACACGGATTGACGAAATCACCTCGGATTCACGACATGCGGCACACCTGCGCGTCGTGGCTGATCCAGGCGGGTATCCCGATGCCGGTTGTTCAAGATCACCTCGGCCATGAATCCATCAACACCACCGTCGGCCTTTATACGCACCTCGACCGATCCAGCAGCGACATAGCCGCTAAGGCAATTGCGGCAATGTTGGTCAGGGACTAGGTACGGGAAATTCACTGCTGAAAATCAACCGGGCGGACAAGACCATCAGCAGCGACAGCACACCACCCGCCGGCTCCACTTGTGTGAGGATGCGCAAAAAGCGGTAAACGGGGATCTCACCGCCTGGGCCGCGATTCGGTAATACCTGCGCGCGGTCTGGCAGGTGGGCCATAGTTGGCTACTGGAGGACAACGGCAGCCGCTTCTAATGTGGCAGCGCCGCGCACAAAAGGGGAGATCAGATCGTGACTGCACCAGGCTGGTATCCAGACCCAAGCGACCCTGCAAAGCAGATTTACTGGGACGGCACCGCATGGAGCGGGTTGCCGTCGCCCGGCAGTGCTTCCGCAGCGTCAATCCGTCGGCCAGCGGCTCCGGCGGTGGTGATGGCTAACCCACCGAAGAAACTGAATGCCTTCTTCGTGATGCTCACGATCCTCTCCGCGATGCCGGCGTTGTTCTTCGGTATGGGAATGATCGTTGGCGAAGGAAACCCGATCATGGTGTTCTTGTTCCTCTGGTCCGCAGCTTGGACCTACGTGTGGTACTCGCTCCGACACCGCTGAGGCAATTCAATGACGATCGACAGAAACCTCGCATCAGCACTCATCTGGCGCGAGGTATCAACTTGGCGGGAGCCTGCATGGCAGGCCGATATCGATGATGGAACCAACTGCGCTCCTGGTGACATCTATGGTGATTGCACCGTCTACCGCATATTCCAACGCATCATGTCCCCTGTCTGTGACTTGTGGGTGTGGTCAGGCCCCGCTGCAGATGCATCCATCCCAGTGACGTCGGAATACGACCTTAAAATTCAGGAGCGCGGCAGCATGATCGATTGCTGCACAAGTTTTGAAGCTGCCAGAATTGTTGCGCAGGCAGTTCACGACACACGACCAGGAAAGCATTGGCACAAGGGCAAGTACGAGTCACTGGAGTACGGATTCGTTGTCCAGTACCACTCCGACATCGATGGAGACAGACACGCCATCATCGATGACCGCAAGTTTGATATGAGCGGTTGGAAGATCAAAACCTTGAGTGAATCCGGAAGCTTTGACATCCAAGAATTTCATTGCGACGACCGTTGGTTCAACGGTCCTAAGCGCGGCCAGTGGTCGTGCTTTGGCTACAGCAGCCTAGAACTAGGTAGCCCATGGACGGCCCTCTGTGGTCACGATGAGCAGATCATTCAGTGGATACCGCCGGCCCAAGATGGTGTGTGAATCACGGGCAGCAGTGCTTACTGCACCACCCCCTAGCGGTGGCCCCCCAGAGTGAATCTCATGTCGCCACGCACGGCCAGCGTCGCGTCTCTCTCTGGTTGATTTTGAGGCTTGCACTGGTTCAATCCCA